>DATECV010000069.1:0-6774 GCA_035286725.1 Dehalococcoidia bacterium
CACCAGCGCGTTTCGCGAAAACTGCCGAGCAATTGAAGCTGGTATCTCGTGAAACACCGGTCCCAGCAGCACGATCGGCGCCGCCAGCCACGCCCCCGGCACGTCCGCCGGCTCGATCGGCGCCGCCCGTGACCGGAGCCGCTGCATCCGCCCCTCGGGCGTGTATGTGTTCTCGAACGTCGTCCACGCCTCCGACGGCCCGCATGCCACCTCCGCGAACCCCAGGGTCTCAGCCGGATCGAAGTCCGCCGGCGCCCGCGTCACCACCCCCACGCGCAGTCCCAGCCGGTGCGCCTGCACCGCCGCAAACGTGACCGTCCCGCCGAGCTCGTATCCGCCGGGCGCGACATCCCGCACCACGTGCCCCACGACCACAAAGTCCGGCGTCCCGCTCATCATCCAATAAGAAACCCCTCTCCGTCCGTCCGAAGAGGGGATCTCCTCCCACTCAGCCTACCCGCTCACCCCAACTGTTTCACGTGAAACACCGAGGCGTTCTGTTGTCTGTTTTCCGCTCCCTAGTACCTACATCCGCCCCTGCTTCGGGCTGATCGACACCTTCCGGTCCTCTCCCTCGCCCACGCTGTCCGTCGAAACGTACCGGTCCTCCGACAGCGTCAGGTGGATGATCCGGCGCTCGTTTGGCGGCATCGGCTCCAGCGTCACCGGCCGCTTCGTCCGCTTCACCTGCTCCGCCGTCCGTTGCGCCAGCGTCCGCAGCTGTCGCTCCCGTCGCCGCCGGTATCCCTCGATGTCGACCGTGAAGTAGTTCCCCTCGCCCAGTTGGCGCGTCACCATCAGGTTCAACAGGTACTGCAGCGCCCCCAGCGTCTCCCCCCGCCGCCCGATCAGCACCCCCAGATCGTCCCCCTCGACCTCAAGCACCGCCTTCGCCATCCCCAGCCCGTCACCCGGCGTCTCCGCGTCCCGGATCGAGACGTCCCCTTCGATCCCCATCAGCCCCAGCAGATCGTCCAGCATCTGGGCTGCGACCTCGGCCTCGTCTTCATCGCCATCTTCCTCGTCGCCGTCCTCATCTTCGTCCGCGGCCTCCGCCGCCTCCTCATCCCCGGTCAGCCACACGCGGACGCGCGCCTGGTGCCCGCCAACGCCCAGGATGCCGCCCTTCGGCTCATCCAGCACCGCGAACTCGACCTCGTCCCGCTCCGCGCCCAGCTCTTCCAGGGCGTTCTCGATCGCTTCTTCGACGGTCTTACCGCTTGCCTCGACGGCGGCCATGTTTGTTCCTTCGTCCACTCTGCGGCTGAGCGATCGTCGCCTCCCCGCTCTCACTGACACTCACGTCTGCCGGAACCTCCGGCGCCTCCGCGCCCTTCTTAGTGGTGTCCGCTGGAGGCTTCGCCCTCACCCCGCCCCGCAGCGCAGCGCTGCCCGCTGGAGCCGCGCTCGGAGGGCCGAACTGCAAGAGCTGCCGCCAGTCCATCCGGCGGCCCATGTAGAAGTACTGCAGAATAATGCCCGAGATGTTCGAGATTGCCCAGTAAACGCCCAGTCCCGCCGGCGCGCTCGAGGCGAAGAAAAAGAACATCGCCGGCATCATCCACGTCATCATCTGCATCGTCTGCTGCTGTTGCTGCTGCTGCGGCGTCGCCGCCACCGTCGGCACCGGCGTGATCAGCTTCTGCTGCACGTACATCGTCACCGCCACCAGGATCGGCAGGATGTACGTCGTGTCGTTCGCCCCCAGGTTCCAGAACAACAACCGGTTGTTCAGCGGAACCGCCTCGTGGACGAACGGGATCGGGTACAGCGTCTGCGAGAGCGTCACGAAGCTCTCCGGGGTCTCCCCCAGCGTCCGGTTGATCACCTGGTACAGCGCGATCCAGATCGGAAACTGCACCAGCATCGGGAACAGGCACCCCAGCGGGTTCACCCCGCCCTCCTTGTAGAGCGCCATCGTCTCCTGCTGGAGCTTCTTCGGGTCCTTCCCCTTGTACTTCTTCTGCAGCTCCTGCAACCGTGGCTGCAGCTCCTGCATCTTCTTGCTCTGCTTGTACTGGCTCGCCGTCAGCGGCCAGGTGACGAACCGCATCACCAGCGTGAAGATGATGATCGAAATGCCGAAGTTCCCCCCGGAAAGCCGCGCGATCGCCACCAGGACGTTCGTCATGGGGTCCACAAGCGCCACTTGAAACAGCTGGATGATCAGATCCATGCGAAACGCGCCTCAGTTCGGCAGCGGGAAGCTGCCCTGCGAACGCAGCTCCGGCTCCGTAGCGAAGATCCAGAAGTTCGAGCTCTTGGGCAGGACGTACACCTTGCCCTCGGCAACGAGCGCCAGGTCGGCTTCGACCGTAGATTCGTCCGTCAAGTCGGCCGGACTCCCGCCCAGCTGTTCGCCAGTTTCCAGACTCAGTTTGTACAACACGGCGTTCCGGGCCACGACAACGAGACCGTCTCCCGCCACCACGGGCGATGAACGCACCGGTGCTCCCGCATCGAACGGCTCCGGCCACGCGTCCGACCCGTCCTCCGCCCTCAAAGCGTACACCTTCCCATCCAGCGACGCAGCGTAGACGATGCCGCCTTCGACGACCGGCTTCGCCCAGAACCAGTTGTCGCCCTTGATGCTCCACTTCATGGTGCCGTCGGCCGCGTTCAGCGCGTACAAGCGGTTGTCGAACGCTCCCACGTACACCGCCCCGTCCGCCACCACCGGCTGCGCCGCGATGCCAGACCTCGCGCCCTCGAACGTCCACGTCGCCGTACCCGCGGCCTTGTCGATCGCGTACACCGTCCCGTCCAACGACGTGATGTAGACCGCGCCGCCGTCCAACGTCGGCGTCGACCACACTTCGCCCTTCGCTTCGAACGCCCACGTGCGCTCGCCCGTGCGCGCATCGATCGCGTACAGCCGCTTGTCCTTCGTCCCGAAGAACAGCATGTCGCCGTCCACCGCAACGCCACCCACGATCTGGCTGCCCGCGTCGCGCACCCAGCGCGGCGTGCCCGTGTCCGTGTCCAACGCGAACACCATCCCGCGAAACGTCGTCACGTACACCGTTTCGCCGTCGCTCGAGAGCCCGAGGTCGCCATAGATCGCTTGCAGCTTCTTCAACGCGTCCGATTCGAACGTTACCGCGGCGTCGATCGTCGTCTTCAGGTCCTTCTTCTCGCCCGCGCTCGCCGCCGAGGCATCGATCGCCTTCTTCAGCGTGTCCTTCGTGTCGCCCGTCAGCCGCAGGTCGTCGACCCGCTGCTCCAGCTCCTTCTTCGCCGTGCCCTCGATGCTCAGCGCGTCGATCATCTCCTTGATGCGCGTCGACGCATCCTCGCTCACCGGGTAGCTGCCCTTGTCCTTCGGTGGGAACTGCCAGTTCGCCGTCGCCGAGTCCGGTTGCAGAGAAAACAACTTCGACTTGTACGGCACCAGCACCATGTCCTTGCCGCCCACCTCCACGGCCCGCGCCGGCGCCCATCCGTGCGGGGTCGCGCGCCCTCCGCACGCCGCCGCCGCCATCGCGGCAACGGCCAGGCCCAGGGCCAGGGCCAGCAGGAGAACGCGTTGCCGTGCTCCACGCGGAGCACCGCTCGCGTACGCGTCAGTTTTGAATCTGGATCGGCCGGGATTCACGCTCGGGAGGTCCCTTCGGGCGAACCGCGGCGCTCCGGCACCGGGTCATAGCCGCCGTCGTTCAGCGGGTTGCAGCGCAGGATTCGCCAGGCGCCCATCGCGATGCCTCGCATGGTGCCATGTCGCTCGATCGCCTCGTATGCATAGTGAGAACACGTCGGCTGGAACCGGCACGCCGGCCCCACGCCGGGCGAAACGTTTCGCTGGTACCACCGGATCGCACCCAGCGCCACGCGCTTCATCGGCTCTCCTGCGACGGGCCCCTCAGCGCGCCCGCCCTCCCCAGCAACGTCGCCAGCGAATGCCTCAGCGCCGCATAATCCGCCTCGGCTGCGGTCCGCCGCGCTCCTATCACGATATCGAGTCCCTCGACGATGCGCAGCGTATCGCAGGCCGCGCGCAACCGGCGCTTGATCCGATTCCTCACCACGGCGCCGCCGACCACCTTGCCCACGGCGAATCCGAACCTGGTCACGCCCCCTTCGCCCGGCCGCGCGCGCACCACCAGCAGGCGGTTCCCCTCGACCTTCCCAGTGCGATACACCGCCGCAAAATCCGCGCGGCGGCGCAGACGATGCTCTCGCCGCATGGCGGCCCCACCCTGACCTTCAGCCGACCGGGCTACTTGACAACAACGAGGCGCTTGCGGCCCTTCAGCCGCCGCGCGCGAATCACATTGCGGCCGCCGGGCGTAGACATCCGCTTCAGGAACCCGTGGCGGCGCCGGCGCGGGATCCGCTTTGGCTGGTACGTGCGCTTGGGCACGGCTCACCTCTCACAACAAGAACGCGCCCCACATTCGGAGCGCGGTGCAGTATAGGCGCTGTCCCAAACCCGTACAAGCACCGAACACCACACACCCTTCAGTAGTGAAGGAATGCAACAACCTGCTTGAATCCGGCCCACCTCATCCTATATGGTCCACCTGATTGCAGAACGCAGCACACCAAGGATGGGGCAGTTCGAGCAAGGGAGACGGTCATGCCAAAACGACTATGGATAGCGGTCGCCATGATGATTGCACTTGGCGCCTTTCTCGGTGCGGCGCCACGTCGGGCCGATGCCGCGACCGGTGATAATTTGAGGCAGTTCGATGCTGCGGTTCCTGCGTGCGGTGTCGGTACCGGCCTCGCCTTCGACGGCACGCGCATCTACCTGAGCTGTTGGGGCAGCAACGTGCTCGAAAGGGTCGACCCCGCCGATGGGTCCTCTCTCGGAGCGATCACCATCTCCGGCGCGACCGATCTCGGCGCCATGGCCTACGATGGTGGCCGCGACGCAATCTGGGCATGCGAAGACGGCAGCTCCGTCGTCATGATCGATCTGGGTTCTTTGACAGCCTCGGGTTCGTTCTCGACAACGGGTTGCGTCGATGGCCTGGCGTATGACGGTGTCGATGACACTATCTGGGTGAGTTGTGACGTCTGCACAACTGTGTATCACTATTCAATCTCAGGCACGCTGATCAACTCATTCCCGCTCGGCTCGTTGCTCGGCGGCACCGGTAATTCCGGCATCGCCGTAGGCGGCGACACGATCTACCTCGCCAACAACGGCGCGTCCCAGATCTACCAGTGCGATAAGGCGATAACGTCGTGCACCCTGATGTCGACGTTCGAGCGCCGCCTCGAAGACCTCGAATGCGACGACGTCACGTTCCCGGGGAAGAACGCGATCTGGAGCCAGGACGCCTACGATCGCACGCTCAACGCATGGGAAATCCCCGCGGGGACGTGCGGCATCGGCGGTGGGGCGTCTCAGGGCGACGTGAGCCCGGAGCCGGAAGAGGACGACACGGACTGCCTGCCGGGCATCCCCGGCCTGCCGTGCGGTGGTAAGTCCGGTGGAGGCGACCCCGGTGACTACCAGCCGGTGGCGACAGCCGAAGGCGGCGCGACGCCGGTCGTCCCCACCACCGAGCCACCGACCGTAGCTCCGCCGCCGCCGGCAGCGACCCCCGCGCCTTCTGGCGGACGCGCCGGCACCATCACCGCCCCCGACACCGGCACCGGCGACGGCACCGGCGGTGGGTCCATGGGCGCCTGGTTGCTCGCGGTCATGGTGATCGCCGCCACGGGTGGTAGCGCGGTCCTCGTCGGACGCAGAATACGGCGCTAGAACGGCGCACCTACACCCGCACAGCAAAGAGGGCTCGCCGCTTGGCGAGCCCTCTTTCGTTCTGTACCGATGTCCCGCGACGTGAGCCGCGCGACCTAACGCAGTCCGTCGCCTGTCGCGAACTTGCCCGGCGTGTACCCGCCCACCGGGCGCTGCTGCCGCGCGCGCCGAGGCCTCGGAGGACGCACCACGGTAGAACCATCCTTCATCCATTCCGGAAGGAACTTCTGATAGCGATCCGAGGTGGCCGGTGGTGCGGTGTTCTTCACCGGCCCGCGGCGCTTCGCGCGATGTGATTTCTGTGCCATGACACCTCAAAAGGATGCGACGTAAACGCACGCTGGTCGCGCGGCTCGTCGATGTCAGTATCGTCAGGAGTGGCTGCGCAAGAGAGGGGAGAATCTTGCGAGGGCCAATCGGCTTCCGTGCCCTGATTCAACAATAAACGGAAATCCGGGACTTTGTCCAGCGGATTTGGTGTTTCCCCCTCGGATCCGCCTCGCCACAAGCGTTTCCGCAACTCCTTCGCTCGATCGCTGCGATCTCAGGAGCCCTCCAACCCAACCTTTCGGCAGATGGCCGGCGGGCCATCACCCGACCACTCCATCGCCCTTGACCTACTGTGTTTCGTTAGGTACTGTGCGACACACGGTAGATGATCAAGGATCCGGCCACCACCGAAGGCGAGTGGACCCCTCAGCTCCGCCGAGGCGTCTTGTTCATGTGCATCCTCGCGATTATCGAGCGCGCCCCCACCTATGGCTACGAGATCGTCAACGAGCTCGCCGAGGTCCCGCAGCTCGCCACGGGCGAAGGCACCGTCTATCCGGTACTGCGCCGGCTGAAGAAAGACGGCCTCGTCGAGACCTTCTGGCAGGAGTCCGGCGCCGGCCCGCCACGCCAGTACTACAAGATCACGGCGCGCGGGGCTGCCGCGCTGCACGCCATGCGGCAGGAGTGGCGCGGGCTGCTCGAAGCGATGACGCGCTATGGACGGAACGGAGGTGAACAGTGACGGCAGGGCGTGACCCCTTGACCGAACGCTACCTCTCGCGATTCCG
>DATECV010000070.1:0-9600 GCA_035286725.1 Dehalococcoidia bacterium
AGAGGTAGGGCTTCAACTCTCTCACGACATCGTTGCCGAACAGCGCGCTCTTCAGGTAGCTTTCTGCTGAGGCTCGTGAATCGAATCCGTGAAGCACCTGTACATCCTCTTC
Source organism: Dehalococcoidia bacterium (assembly GCA_035286725.1). GTDB lineage: Bacteria > Chloroflexota > Dehalococcoidia > DSTF01 > JACRBR01 > JACRBR01. The sequence goes on from DATECV010000070.1 coordinate 113, forward strand.
ACGTAGGAGGAGCTCCTTGGATTCCGCGCCGGGAATCGTCGCGAGAAACGGGTGTTTGTACTTCGAGTACACCGCACCGGCCTTCACGCGATCCTTCGCGGGCACCTTCATCGTGATCTCGAGATATGCCTTGTTCATCTTGGTCTCCTGTCAGTTCGCGCGGAATCGCCGCGCCGAAGCTCCCGCAATGGGAGCGCGACAGCAATCTGACAGGTCGACCAGAACTGCGCTGTTCTCCAGATAACAGTGCCGCAGCTTTTTCAAGAAGCGATCAGGAAACGTTGTGGCGCGCCTCCCAGGCACGAAGTGGCGGCGTGTGCGGCCGCTCAACGCGGTCGTTGGACCTACGCTTAAGGCATCGTGAAGTAATTGCGGTGTGAGCAGATTGTCACTACAAAGAAGCGTCAGGCTCTCGACTTGCGTCGGATCGTCAGCGGCGCAGACAGCAAAGGAAACGATCAGGCGCCACCCGCCCGGTAGTGGGCACCATCCTCAACCGTCTTCGAAAACAGGGCGTTTCGGGGTACTCCCGTGAATATCTGTGCGTCCGCTCGATCCAAACCATCGAACAGCTGATCGGTGAGTGAACCCATAGCTGTTATCTAGAGAACAGATTTACTCCTCCTGCGATGCCACCATGTTCCCCGAGTCGCCCCCATGGCTGCTCGGCGTGCGGCGCGTTTCGCCGCTTTGAGAATTTAGGAGCAAACAATGACGAAAGCATTTCTTGAGATAACGATGAAGATTTCCCCTGAGAAGCGGCCGCAAGCAGGAGGCGTATACACAAAATATCGGCAACCCTTTCTCTCGAGCATTCCGGGTGCCAAATCAAAGGATCTGCTCTTAAGGGCTGAAGATGTGCAAGTACTCCACGGCTTCGACTCAAAAGCGAATGCCGAGAGTTACCTTGGAAGTGAGCTGTTCCAAAGAGATGTAGTTACCGCGTTAAAGCCTTGCCTCTTGGCTGATCCGGAGATCAGGATTTACGAATGCGCGTAGTTCAGTTGTCAGAAAAGTAGTAACAGGAAGCTAAGCGTGAGTTGTCTCAGACCAGGGCTACTCGCGCGCATGTGGTTCGGGCGGCGCCCATCGCGCTGACTATGGACACTTTCGAGGTAAAGGAGATGATGAAGATGGCCTTTGTGCACGGAAAGACGGATCAGCGCGGCTTCTTTGAGGTCGGGTTGGGACTCGCGCTCTTCGCCGTGTTCGCTGCGACTGGCTGGGGTCTCGTGACGCTCGTCGACGAGCCGCCGCAAACGGCAGCCGGACCCGAGATCCCTGCCGCGAGCGCGACAAGTGAGCCCGCCGGAGGAGCGTCGGCGCAGTGATCGAGTGTCGGTGCCGCTTGCGTGGGGGACGCATCAACCCGGTCACCCTCTCCGCCGCTCGCGAAGGATCGGGCGAGCGGGGGTTCGGACGCGCATGGCGCACGGCTCTGGGGCGCGATGCATCCCGATCCACGAGTTCCGCGGGAGGAGGGAATCCTGAACTCGTCGCCGGATGCGGCTACAAGGATTCGTCGATCGCCTCGATGAGGGCTGGAGCGAGGTAACGAGGACCTAGCGGCCGCACATAAGCGACAACCGGTCCAGTGTCATTTGGCGATATCGAATGCCGGGATCACCAGGGAGATCGGCAGGAACGCGTAGCGGCCCACCCCGGGCGAGATCCTCCTGGAGGAGTTTCTCAAGCCGATGGGGATCACGCAGTACCGGCTGGCGAAGGAGATTGGTGTGCCGCAGCGGCGCATCGGCGAGATCGTCGCCGGCAAGCGCGCGATCACCGCCGACACGGGGCTGCGCCTGTCGCGCTTCTTCGGGATGACGGAAGGCTTCTGGATCGGCCTGCAGGCCGACTACGACCGCGAGAGAGCGAAGGATGCTCTCGCCAAGACTCTGGCGAAGATCAAGCCGTGGCCCAAGGCTCCCGCGCACGCGGACGGCGGTGTCTAACAGGCGATCCGCGACCGAAAGTTTCCAAAGATGGCACTTTGGCCCTTAATGGAATCAATCCTTTGCGGAGGCGCCCTCTTTGGAAGAAATCGCGATTCTCCCTTTCGAATCATGGACGGTGATTCGGATTGTGATTCCGGTTGTCGTGGATTCAAATCCCACTAGCCAAGGCAGCCAAGAGGTAACGCCCGGGCGAGCGAGTTACCGGCTGGCAAAGGAGGAGACCCCGTAGAATTCGCCGATGCTAGAAGGTTGGCCTGCACTGCCCCTCCTGATCCTGTGGTCCCTGTGGGTGGGGCAGGCCTTGCTCTGTGCCGTACTGGTCGGGTACGTGCACAGCCGGCTCAGGCGGCCTCCCCACGAAGCGGATCTCGCCTATCGCCCGAAGGCTTGGGTCATCGTACCGTTCAAGGGCGACGATGACGACGTCCACGCGGTTCTGGAAGCGTTGCTTGCCCAGAATTACCCGCGGTTTCATCTGGTCTGTGTCGTCGAAGATCGAAACGATCGCGCTTACCCCCTGATCCAGCGATCGCTCGCCGCACACCCGCCGGCGCAGTGGACCCTGGTCGTCGCCGGACCCGCCCCTCCGTACCGAGGCCAGAAGGTCCACAATCAACTGGCCGGGCTCGAGACGATCGAGACGCGCTGTGACGATCCGGACGTCTACGCGTTCGTCGATTCCGACGTCGTTCCCGGTACCGATTGGCTGGCGCGGCTGGTCGAGCCGCTGCGTCGCCGCGATCGCGCCGTGAGCACCGGCTACCGCTGGTTCTTTCCGGAGCCGCGCGAAGGCGAGGGTCGGGTGAGCCTCTGGGCCGACCTCGCGAGCGTGATGAATTCTTCGGTCGCGTGCCTGGATCCCTACCGCCGCACGACGCAGGCTTGGGGCGGATCCATGGCGCTGACCGTCGAGACGGCCAGGGCGGGGCGGCTGTACGCGCGCTGGGAAAAGGCGCTCACGGACGACTATCCGGTCACCCAGCTCGCGCGCGACCTGGGAAAGCAAGTGCGCTACCAGCCGCAATGTCTGGTGCGGTCGGAGGTGTCCTTCCGGGCCGGGGAGCTGTTCCGATTCGCGCATCGCCAATATCTCATCACGCGGGTCTACGCGCCCCGGATCTACGCGCTGGCGTTGTTGTTCACGTGGGGATACGTGCTCGCCGCGGTGACGGCCTGGATCCAGTTGCTGGGCGGGGTGGCCGGGACCGGGTCTGTGTGGCAGTGGATCTTGCCGGCCTCGGCCCTCCTGACGGTAGCTGTGACCAACCAGGTGCGCGCCATCCTGCGGGCGAAATGCGCGCGGCTCGCGTTCGGGCACGAGGCGGTCAAACAGCTCCGCCGGGCTCTCTTGCTGGATCGTTGGGCGACGACGGCGTGGATGGCGCTGCACGGCGTGCTTATGCTCCAGCCCCTTTTTACGCGCGTCGTGCGCTGGCGGGGGATCCGCTACCGGCTGTCGGCACCGGACCGCGTGGAGCGGCTAGCGATAGAAAGATAAGAAAATCGATCCTGCTCGCCAAACGCGTCGGAGCGGTCGCTTCAACCAGACGCGCTAACCCTGTGCACGGTGGCAGCGAATCGCACGGCCGGTTGCACTAGCGTCGCGCAGCGAGCTCGGTGCGTCGCAGCAGGAACACCAGGCCTTCGCCGGCGTGCGTCGCGAGCCAAGTGAAGGGCAGGCGAGGGAAAGCCCGTTCCACCGTCTTGCGACCTGCGCCAATCTCCACCACGAGCACGCCGTCCGGCGCGAGATGATCGGCGGCCTCGGCGAGCAGCCGTCGCACGAAGCCCAGTCCGTCGCGTCCGCCGTCGAGCGCCAGGCGCGGCTCGGCGCGGTATTCCGCCGGCAGCCTGCGCATCTCGGCTGCCGGAACATAAGGCGGGTTGCAGAGGATGAGCTCGTACCGCCCGGGCAGGGCCGCGAACAGGTCCGATCTCACGAGCCGGATGCGTCTTCCGAGCCGATACGACTTCACATTGCGTCGGGCGACGGCGAGCGCAGCGGCGGACACGTCCGATGCGTCGACACGGGCCGTGGGAAAGGCGAGGGCGGCGAGGATCGCGAGGCAACCCGAGCCGGTGCAGAGATCGAGCACTCGCTTCGCCTCGCCCCACGGCAGCCACGGCGCGAGCCGGTCCGGCAACAGCTCCGCGATGTGGGACCGGGGCACGATGACCCGCCGGTCGACGTAGAACCGGTGATCGGCAAGCCACGCCTCGCGCAGGATGTATGCGAGCGGTTCCCGGGTCTTGACCCGTTGGGTCGCCAGGTGCTCGAGCCGATGCGCGGCGGCGGCGCCGACAGGGCGATCGAGAGACCCGGGAAGCGCATCAAACGGGATTCGCAAGACCTGGCACAGGAGCCAAGCGGCCTCTTCGGGCGCGTCGTGCGTGCCATGGCCGAAAAAGAGCCGGCCCCACGCGAACCGGCTCGCGATCTCCCCCCACCACCCGCCGACGGTGCGCGGTCCGGCCTCGCGGCGCCGCGTCGCCCGCTTCAAGCCAGCAGCTTCTCGAGCACCCGTTCGTAGATCCGTCGCAGCGGCTCGATCGCGGCGAGCTCGATGTGCTCGTTCAGCCTGTGGATGGACTGGTTCACCGGGCCGAACTCGACGACCTGCGGGCAGATTCGTCTGATGAACCGGCCGTCGGAGGTCCCCCCGGTCGTCGACGCCTCGGCCGCGACACCGGTGACTTCCTTGATGGCGGCGAGCGTCGCCGAAACGAGCTCACCGCGCGGCGTGAGGAACGGCTCGCCGCCGAGCGTCCATTCGATCGCGTAGTCGAGGCCATGGCGCGTGAGGATCTCGTTCACCCGGGTTTTCAACCCCTCCGCGGTGCTGGCCGTCGAGAACCGGAAGTTGAACTGGACCTCGAGCTCACCCGGGATGACGTTCGTCGCGCCCGTTCCGCCGTGGATGTTGGACACCTGCCAGCTCGTCGGCGGGAAGTCCGCAGTGCCCGGGTCCCACCGGGTGGTCACGAGCTCGGCAAGCGCCGGCGCAAGTTGATGAATCGGATTGCGCGACCGGTCCGGGTACGCCACGTGGCCCTGGACGCCCTCCACGACCAGGCGTCCGGACAGCGAGCCGCGCCGGCCGTTCTTGATCGTGTCGCCGAGTTGCTCGACCGACGTCGGCTCCGCCACGACACAGTAGTCGATGCGCTCGCCGCGCCCCTGCAGACGTTCAACGACTTTGACGGTCCCGTCGGTCGCGACGCCTTCCTCGTCCGAGGTGATCAGCATCGCAATGGAGCCGCGGTGATCGGGTCGCCCGCGGACGAAGGCCTCGGTCGCGGTGATGAATGCGGCGAGGGAGGTCTTCATGTCCGCGGCCCCGCGCCCGAAGAGCTTTCCGTCACGCTCGGTCGGGACGAACGGATCGGACCGCCACTCGCCGAGCGGTCCGGTGGGCACGACGTCGGTATGGCCAGCGAAGCAGACAAGCGGAGGTTGAGTGCCGCGGCGCGCCCAGAGATTGGTGACGCCGTTGCTCACGAGTGGCTCGACGTGGAACCCGAGGGGGCGAAGCCGCGCCGCCAGCAGCTCCTGGCAGCCGCCGTCGTCGGGCGTGACCGAGCGCCGCGCGATGAGCGCGCGCGCCAGCTCGAGGGTGTCGCTCATTTGCGGGGAGTCGTTCGCGTCCGAAGGAACCGGCGCGAAGTTTAGCGTTGAAGCGAGTCTCCCGGCTAGCGGCCGGGGGTGGCCTTCCGGCGCTTCAGGCCGCCTTGTCGTCGAAGGTAAGCTTGAACTCGCTGAACGAGGCGCCGCCCGGCACCCGCTCGACCTGCTGCTCGGCCGCGGGTTTCGGCGCCGCAGGTTGCATCGCGGCTTGGTCGGCGTTGTTCATCAGCCACAGGAGGTTGTTCGCGGAGTCGGCGTTCGCGAGCGCCTCTTCCTGGGTGATGATGCCTTCCCGGTACATCCTGAACAGCGCCTGCTCGAAGGTCTGCGAGCCGGGCGAGAGGCTCTTGTCGATCGCCTCCTTGATCTCGTTGATCTTGCCTTCCTCGATCAGCTCCGCGATGTGGCGGGTGTTGAGCAGCACTTCGACTGCCGGACACCGGCTGCCTTTCGTGGTCTTGACGAGCCGCTGCGAGCTGATCACGCGCAGGGTCGCGGAAAGATCCGACAGCAGCGCCGGCCGGCTCTCGAGCGGATAGAAGCTGATGATCCGGTTGAGCGTGTGATAGCTGTTGTTCGCGTGCAGCGTGGCGAGGCAGAGGTGGCCCGACTGGGCATAGGCGATCGCCATGCTCATCGACTCGCGGTCGCGGATCTCGCCGATCAGGATCACGTCCGGGGCCTGCCGGAGCGCGTTCTTCAGCGCCACGTGATACGACTTCGAGTCGGTCCCGAGCTCGCGCTGGTTGACGATCGAGCGCTTGTGCTTGAAGAGGAACTCGATCGGATCCTCGATCGTGATGATGTGGCCGGGCGTGCTCGTGTTCCGGTAGTCGATCATCGCGGCGAGCGAGGTCGACTTGCCCGAGCCGGTCGCGCCCACCATCAGGATCAACCCGCGCTTCTCGAGCACGACCTCCTTCAGCACCGGCGGCAGGCCCAGCGTATCGAAGGCGGGGATGTCGCGGGGGATGAAGCGCACCACCAGCGCCGGGGTCGTGCGCTGGATGAAGCAGCTCACGCGGAAGCTCCCGAGACCGGGCATGGGGTACGAGGTGTTGAGCTCCCACTCCTCAGCGAACTCCTTGAGCTGCCGCTCGTTGAGGATTTCCGCCATCAGCGCGCGCACCGCGTCCGGGGTGACGATCTGCTGGTTGATCGGCATGGTCACGCCGTTGATCTTGATGCTGATCGGGGCGCCGACCGAGACGAAGATGTCGGAGGCGTTCTTCTCGGACATCAGCTCGAGGAGCCGTTTCATCGCCATGGTGGGTTCCCCTGAAGGACCGCGCCGCGAGCCGTCAGTCCCCTCTGAGCAGCTCGTTGATGCTGGTCTTCGCGCGCGTCTTGGCGTCGACCTGCTTCACGATTACGGCGCAATATAGGCTGTATTTTCCGTCGGCCGAGGGTAGGGTACCAGGAACTACTACCGATCCGGCCGGCACCTGGCCGTACCCGATCGACCCGGACGCCCGGTCGTAGATCCGGGTGCTCGCGCCGATGTATACACCCATCGAGATCACCGCGTTTTCCTCGACGATCACGCCCTCGACGATCTCCGAGCGGGCGCCGATGAAGCAGTTGTCCTCGATGATGGTCGGGTTGGCCTGCAGCGGCTCGAGGACGCCGCCGATGCCCACCCCGCCGGACAGATGGACGTTCTTGCCGATCTGCGCGCAGCTGCCGACCGTCGCCCAGGTGTCGACCATCGTCCCTTCGTCGACGTACGCGCCGACGTTGACGTAGGACGGCATCAGCACCACGTTGCGTGCGACATGCGCGCCGCGTCGGACGACCGCCGGCGGGACTACCCGGAACCCGCCGGCGGCGAAATCGGCCGGCGTGTAGGCTCCGAACTTGACCGGGACCTTGTCGTAGTACTGCGTGAATGCGCCCGGAACGACCTGGTTCTCGCTCAACCGGAAGGACAACAGCACCGCTTTCTTGATCCATTGGTGCGTGTGCCAGGCTCCGGCCAGCTTCTCCGCCACGCGAAGCTCGCCCCGATCGAGCTTGCCGAGCGCCGTGTCGACCGCTTCGCGAAGCCGGGGATCGGCCGTGGCGGGGGAAAGCTCCGCGCGGCGTTCCCACGCCGCTTCGATGAGCTCCTGCAGTGCCGGCATGACCCCCTCTCAGACTGAGCGGGCGAACTCGGCGATGCGCCGCACGCCCTCGAGGCACTCGTCCCGCGGCGCGACCAGCGCGACGCGGATGTGCTGCCGGCCGGGGTTGATCCCGTGCGCTTCGCGCGCGAGGTAGCTGCCCGGCAGGACGCTGACATTATATTTCTGGTAGAGACCCCGCGCGAACGCCGCGTCGTCGATCGGCGTGCCGATCCAGAGGTAGAAGCCGCCCTCGGGCATCGCCGTCTCGAGCGGCCGTTGGATGACGGGCAGGGCGGCGGCGAACTTTTCCCGGTACAAGGCCCGATTCGCGGCAACGTGAGTCTCGTCGCCCCAGGCGGCCTCACTGGCCGCCTGGACGGGCGGGCTCATGGCGCTGCCGTGGTAGGTCCGGTACAGGAGAAACGCTTTGAGCACCGCGGCGTCCCCGGCCACGAACCCAGAGCGCATCCCGGGCACGTTCGAGCGCTTCGAGAGGCTCGAGAAGACCACCAGCCGGGCAAAGTCGCGCCGTCCGAGCCGCTCCGCGGCCTCGAGCGCGCCGAGCGGCGGACGGCCGTCGTCGAAGTAGAGCTCGGAATAGCACTCGTCGGAGGCGATCACGAACCCGTGCCGGTCGGAGAGCTCGAACAGGCGCTGCCACTCCTCGAGGGTCATCACGTGGCCGGTCGGATTCGCCGGCGAGCAGGTGTACAGCAGCTGGACGCGCGACCACGCGGCCGGCGGGATGGCGGCGTAATCGATGGCGAAGCTCCGTGCGCGCTCCGCGTTCGCGTACACCGGAGTCGCCCCGGCGAGCAGCGCGGCACCCTCGTAGATCTGATAGAACGGGTTCGGACACAGCACCAGTGCGTCGCGCGCCCGGTCGACGACCACCTGCGCGATCGCGAACAGCGCCTCGCGGGAGCCGTTGATCGGCAGCACCTGCGTCCCGGGATCGACGGCCGAGAGCCGGTAGCGGCGGACGAGCCAGCTCGCGATCGCCGCCCGCAGCGACGCCGCGCCGATGGTCGGCGGATACGCGGCGAGCCCGTCCAGGCTCCGGGTCAGCGCTTCCTTGATGAAGGCGGGCGTCGGGTGCTTCGGCTCGCCGATCTGGAGACTGATGGGGGTCGAGCGGGCGTCCGGCGTGACGCCGGCGAAGAGCGCGCGCAGCTTCTCGAACGGATACGGCTGGAGCCTCGCGAGGTCTGGGTTCATCGGCGCAGGCGTTGAGCGCTCGGGACGCGCTAGATCGCGCCGGAAGCGACGCTCTGGAGTGGTATTATACGGCCCGCCTTGGATCGTCCCGACAACCATCGACAACCGCGGCGTACACGGCCGCTGCCGGATCGTCGGTAAGTTGCGCCTCACGCAGATCAAGCTGGCCGGGTTCAAGTCGTTCGTCGAGCCGACGACCATCGATGTCCCCGGCCAGCTGGTCGGCGTAGTCGGCCCCAACGGTTGCGGCAAGTCCAACATCATCGATGCGGTGCGCTGGGTGCTCGGGGAGACGCGGGCCTCCGCGCTCCGCGGCGAGTCGATGCAGGACGTCATCTTCAACGGCACGCTGCAGCGCTCGGCCGTCGCGCGCTCGAGCGTCGAGCTCGCGTTCGACAACAGCCTCGGCAAGGCGGCCGGCCAGTGGTCGCAGTACGCCGAGATCTCGGTGAAGCGCGTCCTCCAGCGCGACGGCGAATCGTCGTACTACATCAACAACACCCAGGTCCGGCGCCGCGACGTGCAGGACATCTTCCTCGGCACCGGCCTCGGCCCGCGGGCGTACGCGATCATCGAGCAGGG
>DATECV010000071.1:0-27053 GCA_035286725.1 Dehalococcoidia bacterium
TCCACGGGCGTCGGCAGCCCGCCGAGGCGCGCCCGAAGCTCCTGTACACTCTCTTCGAGTTGGGTGTAGATGGCCTTCCGGCTCTTTCTCCCTCGCCCGGGCTTGAATGTCATGACGGAAGGCTATCAGTTTTTGTGTCACTCAGCAATATTTAATTGGCACAACACACTTATCCCCAAAATCAAAGCTAATCCCCTGGCTCTTTTGTGCTGTGCTCATTTCCGTCCATCCTTCGACACAACTTACCCTTATGTCGCCAGCCCAGGCCAAGCGGAACAACCCGATGCCCAGCGAGTTCCGCGCGTATACGCTGTCTCATGCACACAGAGCACCTGCTCCAGCAGTAAATAGCCTGCCTCGGGATCCAGGACCGGCGTCTACGGCTGTTGCGCATCACAACAGCCATTTCTTCGGCGCGCCCGACGGCTGCCGCCGGAAGTTGTGTACCAACCACCGCTTCATGTTCCCCTCGTCGATCTCCTCAAGCCGCGCACGGCTCGGATTATCGAGCGTCTCCTGCACCCGCTGTGCATAGCCGGCGACGGCAGCGTGCGTCTCGTCCGTCACGTTGAACACGTCCCGCATGTGCGCCGCCACCGCGAGTTGCCGCTCGCAGAGCCGCAGCAGCCACCCCAGCTCGATCTCCGCCCACGCGCAGTGGAACGCCCGGTCGTCGAATGCGTACGCCAGCCGCGCGTTGTTGGACTCCGGCCCCGTGAGCATCAGCGTGGCACCGAAGTTCGGCCGGCCCAGGTCGCTCGCCGCCCGGTACACCACGCGCAGCTCGCTGTCCGCCGCGATCGTCGTCCCGGCGAAGAAGTGCCCCATCCCCGCGTCGAACGCCTTGCGCTCCTCGTCCAGCTGCAGGTGCGACATCAGCCATCCGACGTACTCCCCCAGCTCCTCGTGCTTCACCTGGTACTCCACAGCGATCAGCTCGCACGCGGATCGCACCAGGTTCGGCACCGTCGCGTACGACCCGCGCGTCGCCAGCAGGCAGCCGTCCGCCATCGCCGCATACGCCCGCGACCACGTGCTCACGACGGCGGCGTAGGTGTGCGTCCGGTAGCTGGAGTGCGACGAGTCGTGGAGCAGTCTGAGTTGTAGGTTCATCCCCTCCGCGAAGAGACGCAGGTCGCCGCCCAGCACGAACTGCGTTTGCCGGTACGCGTCGTGCGACGCCGCCCCCGCCGCCTCATCCGGCTTCCCCGGCAGAGCGTACGCGTCCGGAAACGGAATCCCGCTCACCCGCTGCCCCGGCGTCGGAAGGGAAGGCGTCGTCATCGTAGGGAGTGTACCCGCGACCGGAGAACGAACGCCCGCCGGCCTCGGACGCCCAACGGCCATGCTCAGAACTGCCGGAGCGTCTTCCGCCGCCGCGACGGCACGAACGCCGACTCCGTCGGACGGACGTATCGGCGGACCTTCGGCGCGTACCCCGTGATCTTCACCGGCACCGTGCCCGTCCAGTCGCGCGTCACGAACTGCACCCGCGAGATCCCCGGGAACGCGACCTTCCGCGCGACCACCTCGATGTCGAACTCCACCGTCGCGTTCGGCCCCACCGTGAACCGCCCGATCGGCCCCCACACCCACGGCTCCGATGTCGATACGTCACCCTCCAACGTGCATGCGCAGGGATTCGTGATCGTGATGCGGCGTTTCACGCGCGGCGTCTCGCGCAGCTCCGCCATGTCGACCTCGATCTCGTCCGGCTCGATCGTCGGCGCTGGCGAGTGTTTGTGCGCCGGCCGCTTCGGCGGCACGTGCTCCGCGACGATGTCCTCCCAGTCCGGCGCCTCCGCCCACATCTCGTATCGCTTGTCCCGCAACCGGGACGAGTGCTGATCGCCCTGTGCTCCGCGCCGAGTAGCATCGTAGGCGCGCCGCTTCTCCACATCGCCCAGCACCTCGTACGCGGCATTCACGCGCGCGGCCTTCCGGTTGGCGGCGGGGTCGTCCTTGTTCGCGTCCGGGTGTACCTCGCGCATGATCTGCCGGTACCGGCGCTTAATCTCGGCGTCGGTCGCGTTCGGTTGCAGATCCAGCGTCGCATAGTGATCCGTCCCGGGCATCAAGCCAGTGTACCCGCGCCACCGAATTCGCAGTTTGAGCGGTCCGCCGCCCCGCGTTACCATGTTCGCATGGGGACGTTTACGGTACTCGTTGAGGCATCGAGCATTGATCATGCGTCGAGCGAGAAGTGCGAGGCGCTCGTCGATAACGGCGCGACGTACACAACGCTGCCCACTTCGGTCCTGCGGCGATTGGGCGTATCTCCACACACACAACGCCGCTTCTCGCTGGCGAATGGTGTCCGCGTGACGCGTGACATCGGCCGCGCCTGGGTGAGGGTCGACGGCAAGGAAGAATTGACGCTCGTCGTCTTCGGCGACGAGGGCGCACAACCGCTCCTCGGCGCGGTGACGCTCGAAGAGATGGGCCTCGGCGTCGACCCCATCGCACGCAAGCTCGTCCCGGTCGACGGCTATCTCGCGGGCTTCGGCTCGTAAGCCCTCCGCGTCACGGATCCGCCTACCTGCGGACCTTCAGCGCATCCCACCCCGCGTACTGCGCCGCGCGCCCCAGTTCCTCCTCGATGCGCAGGAGCTGGTTGTACTTCGCCGTCCGGTCCGATCGCGCCGGCGCGCCCAGCTTCGCCTGCCCGCACCCGGTCGCCACTGCCAGGTCCGCGATCGTGCTGTCCTCCGTCTCACCGCTTCGGTGGGACATCACCGACGTCCAGCCCGCGTCCGCCGCCATCTTCACCGCCTCCAGCGTCTCCGTCAGCGTGCCGATCTGGTTCACCTTGATCAGCACGCTGTTCGCCGAGCGCTCCTCGATCCCGCGCGCGATGCGCTTTGTGTTCGTGACGAAGATGTCGTCGCCGACGAGCTGTGTTGTGTCGCCGATTCGCTGTGAAAGCACCGCCCAGCCGCGCCAGTCGTCCTCCGCCATGCCGTCCTCGATCGACACGATCGGGTACTTCCCGGCCCACGACGCCCAGTGCGCCGCCAGCTCCTCGCTGCTCAGCGACTTCTGCTCGATCGGCAGGACGTACTTCTCCTGCTTCGCGTCGAACAGCTCGCTCGACGCCGGATCCAGGGCGATCGCGACGTCGGTGCCGGCCTTGTACCCCGCGGCCTCGATCGCTTCGAGGATCACCTCGATGGCCGGCTCGTTGCCGCCCAGCGACGGCGCGAAGCCGCCCTCGTCGCCGACATTGGTCTGGTGCCCCTTCTTCTTCAACACCTTCGCCAGCGCGTGGTACACCTCGACAGCCCAGCGCAACCCCTCTTTGTACGACGGCGCGCCCAGCGGCATCACCATGAACTCCTGGAAGTCGGTCGAGTCCGTCGCGTGCTTGCCACCGTTCAGGATGTTGAACATCGGCACCGGCATCAGCCGCGCCGAAGGCCCACCCAGGTACTTCCACAGCGGCAGCCCAGCCGACGACGCCGCGGCCTTCGCGTTCGCCAGCGACACGCCGAGGATCGCGTTCGCCCCCAGCCGCTCCTTGTTCGCCGTGCCGTCCAGCGCGATGAGCTTGCGGTCCAGCCCCGCCTGGTCGCCGGCGTCCAGCCCCTGGATCTCGGGCTCGATCTCGCGGTTGACGTTCACGCACGCCGTCAGCACGCCTTTGCCCCCGAAGCGCTTGTTATCGCCATCACGCAGCTCCATCGCCTCGTGTTCGCCCGTGCTGGCGCCCGAAGGCACGGCCGCGCGCCCGAACGCGCCGTCTGAGAGCCGCACGTCGACCTCAACCGTGGGATTGCCGCGCGAGTCGAGGATCTCGCGCGCGTGGATGGATGAAATCGTAGCCATACCGGTACCTCTCGGTCAGTCTTCTATGCGTCAGCCCATCTGTTGACTGTTGGCAGGTCGGTCGCCAGCCGTGTCACTCTCCCGGGCGGATCACGGCGAACGAACCCGTCGCAGTCGCGACGATCTTGCCCCGGTCGTCCGTGACTTTCGACTCGAGGAACACGATTCTCCGCCCCTGCTTCACCACGTCGGTGGCGCACGTCAGCGCCCCACCGCGCACGGACGCCAGGTAGCTGATCTTGATCTCGATCGTGGCGCAGATCTGCCCCTCCGGCAGCACCGCCATCGTCGCCCCGCCCATGCTGTAGTCGACCATCACGTACACGGCGCCGCCGTGCAGGACGCCGTGCGGGTTCAGCAGCTCGGGCGAGACGTCGAGCCTGTACGTTGCCCGCCCGTCACCGGCGCCCAGGTTGGTGATGTGCAGCATCTCTGCCAGCGGCCCGATGCTCGTGCCCGGCGCCCGCGCGTTGGCGACGTCCCGGTTGATGCCGCCCGCCCAGTCGAGCAGCCGCTGCCGCTGCGCGTCGTCGAGGACGTCGATAGCGGCATCGAGGCGGGCGCGGAGCTCTGAATCTGGCACCGTGGACAGGTTACCGGAACAGTTCTTAGGTTCGAGGCGTCACGGCGCGGCCAGCTCGACGGTGTACGGCGCCAGTTCCTCGGTCCCCTCCGTCGAGCCCGCTATCGCCACCACCGCGTCGACGACGCCAGCCGTGCTGAACCGCAGCTCGCCCGACCGCGTGGCGTCCAGCGGGACGTCGCGGACCTCGGCCGTACCGTCATCCAGTCTCAGGATCAGCCGCACGATGTACGTCTGCGCCAGCCGCCGGTCGATGCTCACCCAGCCGGCCGCCTCCGGCGACGCGGTCGCGATGTGCGAGCTGCCCCCACCATCCAGACGCACGTCGCGGACGGCCCAGCCCCGGCCGTGTGCGCCCCCGTCGGTCACGTACTCCAACCGGATCAGCACGTCCTGCCCCGCGAAACGCGAGAGATCGATACGCTCGTCCACCCACTCCGGCTCGTCCTCACCGGCGCTCGCGCCGTAGCGGCCGGGCCCCACCGCGACCCGCACGGGATCGTCGGTCGTCGTATGCTCGCCCGGCAGCGCCTCCCAGGTCGCGCCCCCGTCCGCCGACACGGATACGTAGCCGAAGTCGTACCACGGCTCGATGTCGTACCAGGTGCGAAACGAAAGCGACACGCCCGCCCCGTCGCCGAGACGCGCCTGGTACGTGAGTGTCGTGTCGATGCCGTCGCCGGTGTTCGACCACCACACCGGCCCCTCGTCCAGCGCAGGCGACGGCAGCACCGCGACCTCGCTCTTGCCCCGGAACCGCAGCACGTACTCACTGCCGTCGTACACGCCAGTCAGCGCGTAGTAGTCAGTCCCGAACTGGTGCGCCTCCCCGCCAGTGCTGTCCCCGGCCGCCAGCTCGTACTGCACCTGCGCTTCGACCGGCCGGGAAGGACTGGCATACGGGCCCTCCGGCAGCCCCAGCACGTTGGCCGCGATCCAGTCAGCAAACAGCGCCCGAAACGAGAGCGCCGGCGCCCGGGACGCGAGCAGCGCGTCGATCCCGGCCGGGCCGTCGGCCGCTTGCCGCGCGATCTCGCCGAGGATCGCATCGCGCCCCGCCTGGTCCTGTCCCACGCGGTCCGCGGCATACCGCAGGAACGCGGCCGCGGCCCCGTAGTGGGTCTGGCTGCTGCCCTCGCTGTCCCAGGCATTGAGCTGCGTTTCCGGGCTCGAAGCGAAGCGGTCGATCGTCGATCCTACGCCCCCCGCCAGCAGCAGCGCCGTCTCCGACAACCCCTCGTTGACCCACGACTCCTCGCCCTCGTCGTTGCGATGGTGGATCAGATGTTGGAACTCGTGCGCCAGCACGACGTTGAACGCCGCGCCGCCCGGCCGCAGCGTCCGGTCGAGGTACACCATCTCGGCCTCGTTACTCAGCGGTCTCACCGCCTTCAGGTACCCGTCATCGCCGGAGTAGTAGCCGCCGACCCCGCCACCGAGGTCGCCCTGCAGCACGATGATCCGCGGGTCGCCGTCCACGCCGGGGATGTCCGGTTCGCCGAACACGCCCGTGACCACGGGCCAGACACTGGCCTCGAACATGTCCGCCGCCGCCCGCACCGCCGCCGGGTCGGCCTCGATCGCGTCGTCGGTGTAGAAGTACGCGTGCGCCGTCACCGCCTGCAACGTCGCGGCCACCGCCACGATCTCCGGTGGCGCGCTGTGTGATAGCGTCGCACCGGTGATCCGCGAGATGATGAACTCGCGCGATGAGCCGAGCGCAGGCTCGCCGGCGAACGGCTTCGCTGCCGGTGCCAGACCGGCCGTCTTCCGATACCGCGCGGCGAGTGCGATCGGGTCGTTGTCGGGCGGCGCGCCGCGGGTGTCGATGAGCGCGCCCGGATCCGGCCCCGGTGTGTGCGTCGCGGCGGTCGCTGTCGGCGATGGCGCGGCCGGCGTCTGGGTCGCGGCCGGCGTGGGTCCGCTACCGTCGTCGCACGCGGTCAGCGCGAACGCAAACGCGGCGGACAAGAAAACGGCCGCCCGCAGAAAGGGGCGGCCGTCTGGCGTTCGGCGAAGCGCGCGTCTAGCGGGCGCGGGGGTGGGCCTTGTCGTACACCTGGCGCACGTGCTCGTTCGCGATCTGTGTGTACACCTGCGTCGTGGAGATGTTGGCATGTCCGAGGAGTTCCTGGACGTTGCGCAGGGGTGCGCCTCCGCGCAGCATATGGGTGGCAAAGGAGTGCCGCAACGTATGCGGCGTCACCGGCTTCATGATGCCCGCGTCCTTCGCGTACTGCTTCAGAATCAGCCAGAACCCTTGCCGCGTCAGCCGCTCGCCGCGCCGGTTCACGAACAGCGCCGATTCGTTCCGGTTCTTCACCAGCACGGCCCGCCCCTCGTTGACGTAGTCGACGACGGCGGACGCGGCCTGCTCGTGAATCGGGATCGTGCGCTCCTTCTGCCCCTTGCCCATGCAGCGGACGTACGGGTGCGGCGGCGACATGTTGATGTCGTCGACGTTGAGAGACACCAGCTCCGTCACGCGCAATCCTGTCGCGTACAACAACTCCAGCATCGCGCGGTCGCGTCGCGACTCCGGCGTGTTGCGCTTCAGCGGCTGCTCCAACAGCTCGTCCACCTCCGTGACGGAGAGCGGTTTCGGCAGCGAACGTCCGACGCGTGGAGAGTCGATGTTCTCCGCCGGGTTGCGCCGGATGCTGCCCTCCGCCTGCATGTACTGGAAGAACGACTTGATCGCCGCGACTTTCCGCGCCACCGTCGCCTCGGCATAGTTCTTGCGCTTCAGGCTCAGCACGTAGTCGACGATGAGGTCGCGCTCGAGCTGCTCCCACTCACGCGGCTTGCCGTTGCCACGCAGGCCGGTGATGTAGCTGTCGAACTGTGTCAGATCGTTTTTGTATGCAAGGATGGTGTTACCGGATGCGCCCTTCTCGACCGACAGGAAGTTGAGAAAGTGCCCAATGTACTCGTCCATTGTGCCCTCGACGTGAAAGCCGGGTCTCGTTTGCGAAAGCGCCACTTGGGGGAAGTGCTAGGCGATTGTAAACGGGTAACCCGTTGTTGTCCAGCGGGCTTATGTATCATTTTTCAGGACACGGCGATATGAATTGAAAATACGCGACGCAGCCGTCGATTCGCCTATGCTATCCGGGCGTTCGCAACCTAATCGAAACCTCGGCGCAACCCCTCGTTCTCCCAAGCTTCTTTCCCGATGAGCGGCACAAACGCGCACGCGCCCAACCGCGCGATCTCGACACCGTGCGGCGTGTTCGTGGCGCGCACCAGCTCCTGCCCGCGACGCTCCCCAACCGGGATCACCAGCCTGCCGCCCGGGGCGAGCTGGTCCAGCAGCGACCGCGGGACGTGCGGCGCACCGGCCGCGACGACCACCACGTCGTAGGGAGCGCTCTCCGGCCAGCCCAGCGCCTCACCCGCCTGATGGACGACGACGTTGGTGTACCCCAGCTCACACAGCACGGCCTCAGCGCGCTCGCGCAGCGACGCGATGAGCTCGACCGTGACGACCTCTCGCGCCAACAGCGACAGCACGGCGGCCTGATACCCGGAGCCGGTGCCGACCTCCAGCACGCGGTCCTCAGGCTTGATCGCCGCAGCTTCCAGCGTCATCGCGACGATGAGCGGCTGCGAGATCGTCTGTCCCTCGCCGATCGGGAGTGCCGAATCGTCGTACGCCCGCGCGCGCATCTCCGTCAGCACAAAGCGCTCGCGGGGGACGGCGGCCATCGCCTCGAGAACGCGCTCGTCGCGGACGTGGCGTCGCAGCAGGGTGAGCATGCGCTCACGCTGCGGTCCGTAGAGGTCGGCCGCGGAGGCGTCGCGGTTGAATGGAGGTTCTGTCAAGTCAATCGCCCGGCAGGCGTCACAGCGCCGCCTTCACCTGTTCCGCCAGCTTCGCTGTAAACCCGACCGTAGAGGCCAGGTCCTCCACGGTGGCTTCCCGGATGCCCCGGACCGACCCGAACTTGCGCAGCAGCGCCTTCTTCCGCTTCGGCCCCACGCCGGGAATCGTGTCCAGCGCCGACTGGAATCCGGCCTTCTTCCGCAGGCCGCGGTGGTAGGTGATGGCGAAGCGATGGGCCTCGTCCCGGATCCGCTGGACAAGGTACAGCGCCTGCGAGGTGCGCGGCAGGATCACCGGCTCGGACACGTCCTGCACGTAGATCTCCTCGTGCTGCTTCGCCAGACCGACCGCCGGGATCTCCTTCACCCCCATCTCCCGCATGACGTCCAGCGCCGCCGAGAGCTGCCCCTTCCCCCCGTCGATGATCACCAGGTCGGGCAGCGCGGCGAACGACTCGTCGCGGCCGTTTCGGCGCGCGTCCGCCTCCGGGGCTTCCACCTCCGGCGCCTCCGCCCCCGTGTCGCGCAGAAGCTGCTCCCGGGCACGCCGGAACCGGCGGCGCAGCACCTCCGCCATCGAGGCGAAGTCGTTCGCCCCTTCGACCGTCTTGATCCGGAACCGGCGGTACTCCTGGGGCCTCGGGTGCCCGTCGTGGAACACCACCATCGACCCCACCGAGGATGTCCCCTGGATGTTCGAGATGTCGTAACACTCGATACGCACGGGCCGGGCCGGGAGGTCCAGCGCCTCCTCCAGGTCGTCCAGCGCCGCCTCGCGCTTGCCCGCGTCCGCCATCCACTTCACCCGGGCCATGTCCATCGACTCCCGGGCATTCTTCGTGGCCATCTCCACCAGGCCCCGCTTCTCGCCCCGCTGCGGCGCCAGCACCTCCACCTTCGTGCCCCGCCGGTCGCTCAGCATCGCCTCGATCATCGCCTGCTCGGGCAGCGCCACCGGCACGATGACCCGCCGCGGCACGTATGTCGCCGACTCGTAGAACTGTTTCACGAAGCTGGCGATGATGTCGGCGTCGGCCTCGTCCTTCGTGCCGTCCATCGTGAAGCTGTCGGCGCCCACCATGCGCGTGCCCCGGACAAACAGCACCTGTACCACCGCGTCAGCTTCATCCCGGGCCAGGCCGAACACGTCCTGCTCGGCGGGCCGCGTGCTGGCCACCGTCTGCCGCTCCGTCACCCGGTCGATCGCCTGGAGCTGGTCGCGCACGCGCCCGGCCCGCTCGTACTCCAGGGCGACCGAGGCGGCCGCCATCTCCCGCTTCAGGTGTCGCACCACCTCGTCCGTGCGACCCTCCAGGAACAGCATCACCTGCCGGATCACCTCGTCGTACTCCTCCTTGGTGCAGTACGACGTACACGGCGCGATACAGCGGTTGATGTAATAGTCCAGGCACGGGCGCGCGTCCGTCCCCGTGATGGTCTTGGTACACGAGCGCCAGGGGAACAGCTTGTTCACCAGGTCCAGCGTCCGCCGCACGGACCCCGCGTTCGCGAACGGCCCGAAGTAGCGGCCGCCGTCCTTCTCGACCCGGCGGGTGATGTAGACCCGCGGCCAGGGGTCGGCCAGGTCCACCTTCAGGTACGGATAGTGCTTGTCGTCCTTCAGCCGGATGTTGAAGAGCGGCTGGTGCCGCTTCACCAGCTCCGCCTCCAGGTGCATCGCCTCCTGCTCGGTGTGGGTCACCACGTACTCGAAGTCGGAGATCGACTCGGACAGCGCCCGCGTCTTCGGCTCCATGCTCAGCGGGCTGCCGAAGTACGATCGCATGCGGCTGCGGAGGTTCGCCGCCTTCCCCACGTAGATCACGTGGGACTCGGCGTCGCGCATGATGTAGACGCCGGGGCCCGTCGGCACCCGGGAAAGCTGCTCGGAGAAGCGCGCGGGGCTCACGAGGCCATTCTAGCGACCCGCCGCCCGCGCCCCTGTACAACCAACCCCACGCAACGCCGGTCAAGGCCGCGGTCGGCCGAAACGGACCGGGCGCAGATTCGAATCTGCGCCCGGATCCCAGAATGAACGGAGCCGGTCTTAGTTACCGATCGGCGGCGCCGGCGGCACCCGCGGGGTGCCCCCGCCTCCGATGCTGCCCTCCCCGTTATTCGAGACGACCTTCAGCTTCGCAAACAGGGTGAGCAACTGGCCGCCCACGGCCTCTACCGCGGGCCCCGTGCCAATCTCGCCATTCAGCGTGCTGGGGCTCCATCCCGACACGTTCGGGTGCGTATCGACAACGTACGCGCCGTAGTCCTGCAGCGCCTGGCAGATGCGCCGCGCCAGCGTGGCCGAGACCAGCGTGTTGCAGTTCTCCGTCGGCGGCAGCGCGATCAGGCTCCCCATGCGCATCGCGCACACACTGCCCGAGTAGAACGACCACGAGCCGGATTCGTTGTAGCCGGAGTCGGCGACCTGCGCGGGCCAGCGGTAGCCCCCGCTGCAGTTGCTCAGCGCGCTGACCGGCAGCGTCACCTTCAGCGCGTGCGCGATGGCGCCCGATCCGTTCACCTCCCACAGCCGCAGCGAGCCGCCCACGGCCGACAGCCCCGAGCCGCCGTGGCCGCCGTAGAAGTCGCTGACGCCGTCCCCGTAGATGTCGTGCTCACCCAGCGTCAGACCCCAGTACAACGGGCCCGTCCCCGAGCACCGCGCCACCCAGATCCCTTCCTGGATCGTGCGTCCGTCCTGGCGAATCAGTGCGCCCGTGTTGTTCGGCAGGTAGCTGCCGGAGGTCACGTCCGTCGTCAGACCGTCCGGAATCGGGAATTGCCCGAACGACGAGCCGCCGCTGCAGGTCGCGTCCCAGGCGTTGCGGTCGTATGTCTGGCGCAGCGGCGCCGAGGCGTTCATGCCCAGGATCTCGTCCTCGTGGACGTACTCCGTGTTCGGCAAGGAGATCGTCTGGTACTGCGCCGCCGAGCCGATCGGCATGTTCCACGCGGACGTCGATGAGAACGGCTGCAGGAACTTGTCCCGCGTGCCGGACTGTGGCGTCGGCGTGGACGTCGCCGTCGGCTGGGCGGCCGGTGTCGGTGTCCGCGTCGGCGTCGACGTAGGCGTCCGCGTGGGTGTCCGGGTCGGCGTCCGCGTCGGTGTGGGCGCCACGGGCGTGGACGTCCGCGTCGGCGTCGGAGTAGGCGTGCGGGTCGACGTCGCTGTCGGCGTCGGCGTCGGAGGCACGGCCGTCGGCGTCCGCGTCGCCGTGGCGGTTGGCGTCCGCGTCGGTGTCCGCGTTGGCGTCCGCGTCGGTGTGAACGTCGCCGTACCCAGCGGCGTTATGTCCTCGTTTGAGGGGATTCCCGTCGTGGGCGTGGGCGTCGGTGTGCCAGCCAGGCTCCCCACCGTCGGCGTAACCGTCGGCGTGTCCGTTGCGGTGGGCGGTGGCACGCTCGTCGACGTGGCCGGAACCGTCGTGTTCGTCGGCGGTACCGGCGTCGCCGTGTTCGTGGCGGTGTTCGTGGCCGTATTCGTCGCTGTGTTCGTCGCTGCCACAGGCGGCGTGCTCGTGGCCGCCGCCTGGCTGGTTGCGGTCGATGAGTGCGCCGCCGTGGCGGTATCAGCGGCCGGCGTGCTGGTGCTGGTCGCGGGTGCCGGCGTGTCCGTCGGCTGCGCTGGCGTGTCGGTTGGTGCCGGATCGTCGGCGGTCGCCGTCGGCGTGAACGTCGGCACCGCCGTAGGTGTCTCCGTAGCCGTCGCCGTCGGGACAGCCGTGAGCGTGAGCGACGGGTCATCGTCAGGCAGGATCGTCGGCAGGGCCGTCGCGTCCGCCACGATAGGCGTCACCGTCGGCGACGGGATCAGCGTGGGCAGTCCCAGGCCCGTCGCGCCCGCCGGTGCCACGGGGCCGTTCGACGCGCCGCCGGATCCACCGCCGCTTCGCCGCAAGACCTCCCGAGATTCGGACAGCGGGAGCCTGGCGCCGAACTGCGCGACAGGCGCGCCGTCGTCACCCGGCGCGTATGCCTCGGGCTGCGTGATGACCAGGCCGTCGTCCCCGGGCGTCACGGGCGCGGACGCCGGTGGTGGCCCCGAGACAGGGCCCGGATCGACGATGCTGCCCTGCGGCCCGCGCTGCGTGGCCGGGCGGGCGCCCAGCGGCTCGACCGGCGGGTACTCGATGTAGGTCGCATCCGGCGCCTGGGTCTCTCTCCCGGACGCGAGCGTCAATGCGAACACTCCCGATGATGCGCCGACGATGACCGCGAGCGGCACCCAGCGCACGTGCGCCAGATGACGGCGCAACTGCGTCGCGAAATATGAAGATCTCAGAACACACCCCCAAGTCCGGGCCCGCAGCGCAAGCGGGCTCGTCCCAACCCCTTGAGGTCAACGTCGGACAGAGCGCCCGTTTCTGTTGGCCTCGGTGAGAGCCGAATGGCATCAATCGGAAACTGCGGAACCGGCCCCTGGTGCGCCTCCAGCGCCGGCCAACCGCACAGACCACGGCGGTTCTCACGTATCGATGTTTGGCCTCACGGCGAGGCCGCGGAATCGGGGAGCGCCCTCGCCCGCCCCTAGGTCCGAATCTGAACCGTGGCCCTAATCGGGGTTTCCGGAGCGGTCAATGAGGGTTGACCGCGTTTACCGCAAGACCGTGTGGCGGCGTTCTACGAGGTTACGCAACCCCGGCAACGCGGCCGCTGCAGCACGTTGGGAGCGGCATGACAATCTTGAGACAGGGCCTGCCGCCACGGCTCACGCCACGTTCGTGAGGTCGTCGTGAAACTCCATCGTCGATTCGCACTGGCCGGCCGCGCGCGCCAGCTCGTGCAGCCGGCCTGACCGCCATAGCGTCTGCATGGCGTCGACCACGATGGGACAGAACAGCCGGCTGCGCTCCCGGGCGATCTCGGCGCACGCCATCTCCACCGGCCACGCCGGCTTGTACGGCCGCTGCGTCGTCAGCGCGTCAAACGCGTCCGCCACCGCCACGATGCGCGCCGACAGCGGGATCGCCGGCCCCCGCAGCCCGTCGGGATAGCCGGAGCCGTCCCATCGTTCGTGGTGCCAGCGCGCTACCGAGCGCTCGACCTCGAACTTCGGCGAGTCGCCGATAAGACGCTCACCGTGAATCGGGTGCTGCCTGACGCGCTCCCAGTCTTCCTCGGTCAATCGCCCCGGCTTCATCAGCAGCTCGTCCGAAAGGCTCAGCTTGCCCAGGTCGTGTACCGCCGATGCGTCGCGTACCGCCGTGGCCTCCTCGTGCGAAAGGCCCACACCGAGCGCGAGCTCGTACGTGTACACGCCGATGCGCCGCAAGTGGCCGGCCGTGTGCGGGTCGCGCGCCTCGGCTGCCGCCGCCAGTCGCGAAAGCGATTCCCGGCTCGCCTGCTCCAACTGCGCGTACGACGCCTCGAGCTGGTCCCGCAGCCACGCCACCTTGATCGCCGGCGACAGGTGGTCGGCGATCGTGGTCAGCACGTTCATCATGTCCGCCGTGAAGTAGTCTCGTTTGAAGCTCGCCGCGCCCAGCAGCGCCACCACCTCGCCATCGAAGCGGATCGCCGCGATGGCGATGGATTTGATGCCCGCGTCGGTCAGCAGCCGCCGCTGCCCCGTCGAGATGCGCACGTCGCTCGCGATATCGACGATCACGCACGGCGCCTCTTCGGCCAGCCGCAGGTGCAGTTCCCGCGCCTCCGGCGCCGAGCGTGCGACGTGCCAGTCCTTCTCGAACTCCTCCGTCGCACCGAACATCAGGCTCTCCGGCAGCGGGTGGTCGCCACCGTCGGGGCCCCGGAACCCCTCGATCGAGATCGCCGTCGCCCCCGTGAAGTCGGAGATGAGCCGCGTGACGACCGCCATGCGTTCCTGCAGCGAACCTCCCCGCGCCAGCACTTCGGCGAGGTCGTTGTGGATGTCTCGTTCGCGGCCGGCCCGCCGCGCCTCCTCGTGCGCCCGGCCGCTGGCCACCACCGCCTGCACCAGGTCCGCCAGCGCCACCACCACCGGCGCGTCCGGGCGGAACGACGTCGTCGGCTGGCCCGTCAGCAGCAGCCGCCCCGGCGTGCCTGCCTCGTCCGGCACCGGCACGTCGATCAGCCACGCGTCGGCCGGCATCTCCCGGTCCATCGCTCCGTGCAACGCCTCCGGGTCGGCCGCCAGCTCCGCGATCCCGGCAACCAGCCCTTCCACGGACGCGACGGCCCCGACCGCCGGATGACGCTCGTGGCCGGGAATGGTGATCGCGCACGCCAGCAGCGAGAACTCTTCGAACGTCGCATCGGCGATCTCCTGCAGGATCCGGGCCATGCTGTGGTCCGGCCGCATCGCCCGCCCCGCCCGTACGAACAGCTTGCGCGAGGCGCCCGCCACGCTGGCCAGCGACTCCGCCTTGCGCCGGTGCTTCTCGCTGTACATGCGCCCGTCCGCGGCCGTGAACAGCGCCTGCGTCGATGTCCCGTCGTCCGGAAACGTCCCCACCCCGAAGCTGCCCAGCGCCGGCGTGTCGTGCTCCAGCGTGTTCAGCCGGGCAAGCGCTTCCTCCACGTCGCGGATCGTCTGCACCGCTTCCGGCCGCGGCGTACCCGGCAGGATCACCGCAAACTCGTCGCCGCCCAGGCGCGCGGCCCTGGCGTCCGCTCCCCCAATCGACGCGAACACCCGCGCCACGTCGCAGAGGACGGCGTCGCCAAAGTGGTGCCCGAACGCGTCGTTCAGCGTCTTGAAGTTGTCCAGGTCCGCCACCACCAGGCTCAGCGGGGCGCCCTCCGCCTTCGCCGCCTCCAGCGCCGCTTCCAGCGACGTGTTGAACGAGCGATGATTCTGCAGGCCGGTCAACGGGTCCCGTTCGGCCAGCTGCCGCAGCTCGTCGCTGAGCTGGCTCACTTCGCCCAGGCTGCGCTCCAGGATCTGCGCGTGCCCGTGGCGGGCGATCGTCGAGAGCGCTATGTAGGCGATGAGACCGCACGCGACAGTGAACATCCCGGCGACGAAGCGCACGCTCTGCAGCTCGCCGATGTACAGCGCGACCGTGCCCCCGGCCAGCGCCAGAGCCACCACCACACCGGCGATCCGGGAGATGCGGACCACGCGCGCGACCTCGCGACGGGCGTCCTCAGAGAGCGTGGCTGCCGATGTCACATCTGATGTATCGGCCGGGTCACAGACCCGTCAGAGGGCCATCCGCCGCTCGAACGCGAGCATTTCAGCTTTCAGCGCGTCAATACCGGGCCACCACCCATGGTCCGCCCCGGGGACAGCCACCGCCCGCACCTGGTCCGACGCCAGCGCGAGCACCTCGCGCGCGGGCGAGATCGCGTCGCGGTCGCCCGCCATCACGAGCACCGGCAGCTTCTCCGGAAGCGCGGGAAGCCCCGCCATGCTCAGGGGCGGCGAGATCAAGGCCAGTCCCGCCAGCTCGGAATCCGTCGCCACGGCCGCCGCGACCATGGCGCCGAACGAGTACCCGGCGAGAAGTACCGGCGCGTCGGACGTCAGCGCCCGCAACGCGACGATCGCGGCCCGTGCGTCACACGCCTCGCCGCGGCCGTCGTCGTAACTGCCCTCGCTGGCGCCCGTCCCGCGAAAGTTGAACCGCAGCGTCGTGACGCCCGCTTCCGCCAGCGCCTCGCACACGGCCATCACGACGTGGTTGTCCATGTCGCCGCCGTACTGCGGGTGCGGGTGCAGCACCGCCGCCGCCAGCCGCCCGTCGCCCTCGTGGAGCCGCGCTTCCAGGCGCAGGCCGTCGCTCATGAGCTCGAACCCGCGCTCTTCCAGCGTCAACTCAGGTCCTCCCGCTCGGGCAGCGGTCCGCCCTGCGCGTCCAGACGCAGCACGCGCCTCCACCACGCCGCTCGCACGGATTCGCCCGGGACCTCCAGCGCCACGGCCTTCCAGCCGCCCGGTGTCCGTTGCCAGGCGCCGCGCATGACGTATGACGCACGGCCCCGAAACCGGACCTCGCTGCGTCCGTGCTCGGCGGCGGCGTCGATATCGAGGATGTCGAACGTGCGGGCCCCTGCGTTCCGGGGCGCTCGGTATAGAAGGGGCAATGCGTGAGGCGCGGTGTACGACGCGAACGTCGCGAGATCCCCTTCCACCAGCGCGCGCGCCTGCGCCATCACCGCCTCGCGCAGCGTCTCTCCGTCCCGCACGTCGACTCCCTTCCTCACGTTCGCACGACCAGCGCACGGTCCAGGCCCGCCAGGTCTGTTCTAACGTGGATCGCAGCTTCGGGAAAGCGCTCCCGCGCGCACGCCGAGATGGCCGCCGCCTGCGTATCACCGATCTCTGCCGCCAAAATGCCGCCGACGGCCAGGTGCGAAGGCGCCTCCTCCACCAACCGCTCGATGACTTCGGTGCCCCGTTCGCCACCCACCAGCGCCGTCCGCGGCTCCCACAGCCGGATCTCCGGCGCCAGCGAACCCCACTCCCCCGCGCTGACGTACGGCAGGTTGGCGACGATGACGTCGAACTCGCCGAGCCCCTCCATCAGGTCACCCACCTCGAACGCGACCCGCGAATCCACCCCGTGGAGCGCCGCGTTCCTCCGCGCCAGCCCCAACGCGCCCGTGGATGCGTCGACCGCGGTGACGTGACAGGCCGGCGCGTGTACCGCAATGGCGACGGCGATCGCGCCCGTGCCGGTGCCCACGTCGAGTACCCGAAGCGCCGCGCCGCGCGCCCTCATCACCTCCAGCGCGATCTCGACCAGCAGCTCGCTTTCGGGCCGCGGGATCAGCGCCTCCGACCCGCAGAGGACCTCCAACCCGAAGAACTCCCGCCGTCCCGTGATATACGCGAGCGGTTCGTGCCGAAGTCGCCGGGCGACGAGCCGCTCGTAGGCCTCCGCATCAACGTCCTGGAGCGAATCGCGCAGCCGCGCCAGCAGGTGGGCACGGTCGATGCCCAGCGAATGCGCGAGAAGCACCTCCGCTTCGAGGTGCGCGTCATCGATGCCGGCGCCCGCGAATCGCTGCGCCGTCCCGGCCAGGGCCTCCGCGATGCTGCGACCGCTCAATGGCGTGGTGGTGTCTGCGGCCGTCCGCTGGCCGCCAGCGCGGCCTCGCGGATCTCCTTCGGGTCAGGAAAGCCGCCCTGCAGCTTATAGTCCCAGAGCACCTGCCCGTCGAAGCGCACGGTGAACGCGCCGCCCGACGACGGCACCAGGACGATCTCGTCCGCGAGGTCCGGTCGCTGGTCGAACAGCTCCCGTGCCAGGAAGAACGCCCGGCCGCCGAACTTGCACACCTGGCAGAACTCGATCTCAAGTCGATGCTTCGGGTCAGCCATCTCGTCGCCTCAGCTTGCCGCTGCCCCGCCCGCGCTCTCCCCGAGCTGGCGGGCCTCCGCATCCGCGGCCACCGCGTCGATCACGGCTTCGATCTCGCCGTCCAGGATGCGCGGCAGGTTGTGTACCGTCAGCCCCACGCGATGGTCCGTCAAGCGGTCCTGCGGGAAGTTGTACGTGCGGATCTTCTCCGAGCGCCCGGCGCTGCCCACCTGTTGCTTCCGCGCCCCGGCGATCTCCTCCGCCTGCGCGCTCATCTTCTGGTCCAACAGCCGCGCCCGCAACACGGCCATCGCCCTCGTGCGGTTCTTCAGTTGCGACCGCTCGTCCTGGCACACGACCACGATCCCCGTCGGCAGATGCGTTATCCGCACGGCCGTCGCCACTTTGTTGACGTTCTGCCCGCCCGCTCCACCCGAGTGGAAGATGTCGATCCGCAGTTCCGACTCGTTGACCTGGATATCCACCTCCTCGGCCTCCGGCAGTACAGCGACGGTGGCCGTCGAGGTGTGGATCCGCCCCTGGGCCTCCGTCGCCGGCACGCGCTGCACCCGGTGGACCCCGCTCTCGTACTTCAGCCGCGAATACGCCGCCTTGCCGTGTACCTCGAAGATGATCTCCTTCAGCCCGCCGATGCCGATCTCGTTCGCCGATACCACCTCGGCCGTCCAACCGTGCCGGTCGGCATACCGCGAGTACATCCGGTACAGGTCTGCCGCGAATAGCGCCGCCTCGTCGCCCCCGGTCCCTGCCCGGATCTCCACGATCACGTCGCGGTCGTCGCGCGGGTCCTTCGGCCTCAGCGCCAGCTTCAGCCGCTCCTCCAGCTCCGCGTGCCGGGCCGCGAGGCGCTCCGCCTCCTCCCTGGCCAGCGCCGACATCTCGGCGTCGGCGTCGTTCACCATCGCCCGCGCGTCCTCCAGCGCTTTCGAGTTCTCGCACCACTCGCGGTACGCCGTCACGACGTCCTCGATGGACGCGCGCTCCTTCGCCAGCGCATGCAGCTTCTCGTAGTCGCCCACGGTCTCGGGGCGCGCCATTTCAGCGGTCAGCTCCTCGAAGCGCCGGTCAATGGATTCCAGTCGGTCGAACATGGCCTACACACGCGAAAACCCCCTGTCTGGAGGGGGTTTCTTCCTCTTGCAGCATGGTAACACTTCGCGCGCCCGCTCAGGCGTTGCCCGCCGCCCCCGCCGCATGGCGCGCCGCCGCCTCGGACTGCAGCGCCGCGTACACGCCCGGCGAGCTGCCGTCGATGATCGTGGCGCCGCAGATCTTCTCGTAGAACTCTGCCGGCCCCACCCAGCCGATGATCGCGTAGCCGTACCCCATCTCGCGCATGCTCTCCAGGCAGCGAAACAGCAGCACCGCCCCCGCCCCGCTGCCGCGCAGCTCCTCCCGCACGCCCGTGGGGCCGAAGTAGTTGCGCCGCGAGCACTCGTACACCGCGAATCCCGCGATGCGGCCCTCCTTCACGGCGACGAAGCCCGTGATCGGATGCCCGCCGTTGAACGCGAAGTCCGACTCCGCCGCCCACTCTTCCGTGAAGTGCTTCGTGATGAACGACCGCAGCGCCCCCCGGTCCCACGCCTCCATCCGGCGCACCGTGATCCCCGCCCCGGCCATCCGGCGGTCATACGCCGACGGGTCCGGCAGGTCGTACAGGCGGACCAGCATGTCCGGCATTGGTCCTCCCCTCAAGGGCGCACGGCGTCGGCGACCTCGTCCACCCCGACCGTCCGCTCGGTGTGGTCGTGCATCGCCCGCAGCGTGATGTCGCCCGAGTCCAGCTCCTTGCGGCCGATGATCGCCACGTACGACGCCCGCTTCTGGTCCGCGTGACGCAGCAGCGTGCGCAGGCTACGGCCCGGGCTGCCGATCACCACCTGCAGTCCTTCGGACCGCACCCGGTCCGCCAGCCGCAAAGCCAGCGGAGCCGCCTCCGCCGCCACCAGCGCGATGAACAGCGTCGGGTCCTGCTCCAGGGGGATCTCCGCCTCCTGCCGCTTGAGATTGAGGATGAGCCGCTCGAACCCGCTGCCAAACCCCACCCCAGGCGTCGGCGGCCCGCCCAGCAGCTCGATCAGCCCGTCGTACCTGCCGCCGCTGCCCATGCTGCTCTGCGCCCCTTCGATCGCGGGGTGGAACTCGAACACCGTGCGCGTGTAGTAGTCCAGCCCGCGCACCAGGCGCTCGTCGATCGCGTATTCGATGTCCAGCGCCGCCAGGCAGTCTCGCAGGCGCTGGAAGTGGTCGCGACAGTCCTGGCAGAGGTAGTCGTGCAGCCGTGGCGCGCCCGCAATCGCCGGCTGACAGCGTTCCTCCTTGCAGTCCAGCAGCCGCAGCGGGTTCTTCTCGAACCGTGTCCGGCAGTCGTCGCAGACCTGCGACAGCAGCGGCCGGTAGTACCCCCGCAGCGCCTCCACATACGCCGGGCGGCACGCCATGTCGCCGATCGTGTTCAGCTTGATCGTGTAGTCGCGCAGGCCCAGCTGCGTGAAGAACGTCCGCAGCACGTCGATGACCTCGGCATCCAGCAGTGCGTCCGGGTCGCCGACCGCCTCCACCCCGAGCTGCGTGTGCTGGCGATACCGCCCCGCCTGGGGCCGGTCGTACCGGAAGTTCGGGGCCACGTAGTACAGCCGCACCGGCTGCGGCAGGCTCGCCATCCCGTGCTCGACGTACGACCGCATCACGTCGGCCGTACCCTCGGGCCGCAGCGCCAGTTGGTCGCCTCCCCGGTCCTCGAAGAGGTACATCTCCTTTTCGACGATGTCCGTCCCGCTGCCCGAGGTCCGCAGCCAGACTCCGGCATGCCCGAAGACCGGCGTCTCGATGCGCCGGTACCCGAACGACTCGCAGACCCGCTCCGCCGTGTCCCGCACGAAGCGCCAGTAGGCCCATTCGTCGGGGAGAACGTCGGCCGTCCCCCGCGGAGCGAGGAACTTCTGCGCCTTCGCGAACGAATCTGAATCCGCCATAGGGCGGCAGGATAGCAATCGCACCTCTTGACAGGCGAACTAGAATGCACACGGGCGCGCAGGCGTCCGTGCGCCTCTACGCCCGCACCCGGCTCGGGCCTGGCGAGGTGCCATGGCGCGCCGCATGACCCAGGCTGTACAGGCGCCCCGAGGTGGAGGCGCCCCCGGGTCACCGCCCCGCCGAAGACATCGTCGCCGAACCCTCGCGAGGCTGCCCGAGGCCACGGGCGGAGAGCAAGACGCCGTCCTCGGGCGAGCGCGCACGCGCGAACTCGGCCTCGCCGGGATCCAACGCCTGCGCGGGCGCCGGAGACCTAACTTTAACCCTAGAATGCCAGCATCGGCTGCGGCCGAATCCGTATGGTGGCAGGCGGCCCGCGAACCGATACGCTGAGAGATATGACGACAGAGGTAGCCCGCACGGCGCAGTCAGATGCGGCCCCCCGGCCCAGCGTCCAGCCGCTGCTCGACCTCTGCGCTACCTACCTGCCGCCGGACAGCGTCAACACCGTCCGCGACGCCTTCGAATTCGCGGCCGAGGCCCACAAGACCCAGAAGCGGCTGACCGGCGAGCCCTACATCATCCACCCCCTCGACGCCGCCATGACCGTGGCCGGCCTCGAGATGGACCCGCCCACCATCGCCGCCGCCCTGCTCCACGACGTCCAGGAGGACTGCGGCGTCCCGAACGAGGAGATCGCCAGGCGCTTCGGCCCCGAGGTAGCCAAGCTCGTCGACGGCGCCACCAAGCTGGAGCGCATCCCCTGGCTCCCGCCCGACGAGCGTCCCGGCGACCAGGCCATCCAGGCGGAAAGCCTGCGTAAGATGTTCATGGCCATGGCCGAAGACATCCGCGTCGTCATCATCAAGCTGGCCGACCGCCTCCACAACATGCGCACCCTGGACGCCAAGCCCCCGGAAAAGCGTCTTCGCACCGCCCACGAGACGATGGAGATCTACGCTCCCCTCGCCAATCGCCTGGGCATCTGGCAGCTCAAGTGGGAGCTGGAGGATCTGTCGTTCCGCTACCTCGACCCTGACCGCTACAAGCAGATCGCCAAGCTGCTGCAGACCAAGCGCGGCTCGCGCGAGCGTTACGTCTCTCAGGTGGAACGCATCCTGAACGAGGAGCTGGCACGCAACGGCATCGAGGCCGACGTGAAGGGCCGCGCCAAGCACATCTACTCCATCGCCCAAAAAGCCGACCGCTACGCCGCCGAGCACAAGGGCTTCGACGAGATCTACGACCTCCTCGCCCTGCGCGTCATCGTGAACACCGTCGGCGACTGCTACAACGCGCTCGGCGTCGTGCACGGCCTGTGGCACCCCATCCCCGGCCAGTTCGACGACTACATCGCCAGCCCGAAGGAGAGCCTGTACCAGTCGCTGCACACGACGGTGATGGCCCTCGGCGCCCGGCCGCTCGAGGTCCAGATCCGCACGCAGGAGATGCACCAGCTCGCCGAATACGGCGTGGCGGCGCACTGGCGCTACAAGGAGGGCGGCCCCAGCACAAAGGATCAGCAGTACATGCAGCGCCTGTCCTGGCTGCGGCAACTCCTCGAATGGCAACGCGACATGTCCCAGGCCGAAGAGTTCGTCGAGTCCGTAAAGGCCGACCTCTTCCGCGACCAGGTGTTCGTGTATACCCCCAAGGGCGAGATCAAGGAGATGCCCGCAGGCGCCACGCCCATCGACTTCGCCTATCGCGTCCACACCGAGCTTGGCCATCGCACCATCGGCGCCAAGGCCAACGGCCGCCTGGTGCCCCTCAACTACCAGCTCCAGAACGGCGACGTCGTCGAGATCCTCGCCTCCAAGGCCTCCCGCGGCCCCACGCGTGACTGGCTCAACCCCAACCTGGGCTACGCCAGGACCGGCCACACACGCGAGAAGATCCGCCAGTGGTTCAAGAAGCAGGAGCGCGCCGAGAACATCGAGCGCGGCCGCGAGATCATCGATAAGGAGCTGCGCCGCCTCAACCTCTCGCTCTCCGAGCACGGCGACGAGATCCTGCGCATCTTCAGGTACGAGTCGCTCGAGGACTTCCTCGCCGCTGTAGGCTACGGCGGCGTCAGCACCGCGCACTTCGCGACGCGCCTGTCACCGCTCATCCACAAAGACGAAGAGCCTGCCCTCCCCGCGATCGAAGGGCCCGCCCGCCGGGTCGAAACGCACAGCGTCCAGGTGCTGGGCACGGGCGACCTGCTCACCCAGATCGCCCGCTGCTGCAACCCGGTGCCCGGCGACAAGATCATGGGCTACGTCACCCGCAGCCGCGGCGTCAGCGTCCACCGCCAGGACTGCTACAACATCCTGCACGAGGACGAAATCGAGCGTCTGGTCGACGTCGAATGGGGCCGCAGCGGCGCCGCCATGTACCCCGTCGCCGTCCACATCGAGGCATGGGACCGGGTCGGCCTCCTGCGCGATCTCTCCACCCTCGCCTCCGACGAGAAGGTAAACATGATGGGCGTGCGTACCGAACACGACGACGACCGCACCACCCACGTCTACATCACGCTCGAAACGACCGGCGTCGAGCAACTCAGCCGCCTCATGGCGAAGATGGAGTCCGTCCGCGGCGTCATCTCGGTCAGCCGCCAGCTTGACGGCCACCGCCGCGCCGGCGGGTCGCTCTGATGCGGCTTGCCAAGCAGCACCTCGACCTCGGCCTCTTCACCACCAACGAACAAGCGATGCTGGAGTTCTGGCGGCGCGATGTCGGCCTCGCGTTCGAGGAGACCCTGCCGCTCGGCGGCGGCGTCCGCCAGCACCGCCACGCCATGAACGGCAGCGTCCTCAAGCTCAACGCCGCCCGCGATCCCCTGAACGACGCCCCGCCCAGCGGCTACCGGGAGCTGCTCATCGCCCGCGAGGGCCTCACGGAACCGCGCACGCTCGTCGACCCCGACGGCAACCGCGTCACGCTCGTCCCGCCAGGTTTGGACGGAATCCGGGGCATCGCCGTCCGTCTCGCCGTGCGCGACGCCACGGCCTGCGCCCGCTTCTACGGCGAAGCGATGCAGTTCGATCAGGCCGGCGACGGCCGCTTCCGCGGCGGGGATTCCCTGCTCATCATCCACCAGGACCCAACGGCCGTGCGCACCGAGCCGATGCGCGCCCCCGGCTTCCGTTACCTCACCGTACAAGTCTGGGACGTCGACGCTGACCACGCCGGCATCGTCGCGCGTGGCGGTGAGGAAGGGCGCCCGCCCGTCACCCTCGGATCGACCGCCCGCGTCTCGTTCGTCCGCGATCCCGACGGCAACTGGATCGAGATCTCGCAGCGGGCCTCCCTGACCGGGGACCTCCCGTCGTCCTAGTCGCGACCACCTCAGTGGTCCGGCCAGTACACGTCGGTCACGATCGTACAGAGCCGCAGCAGTCCCGCGACTGCGAGGCCGCCCGCCAGCCACGCGGCAAGCTCATCGCTCCCGATGTACGCCGCGTACCCAAAACCGAGCGTCAGGACGAGCGCCACGCCCACGATCGCGTCAGTGAGCATCGTCGGTGCCTGCCTGCGCGCTGCTTGCCTGCGCGCTCTCCATCATCAGCCGCATCCGCTCCAGCGCCGCCGGCAGCTCGTCGCCGACCGGTCCCTGGCGTACCACCTTCGCCGGCACGCCCACCACCGTAGCCGCCTCCGGCACGTCGCGGATCACGACCGCACCCGCGCCCAGCACCGCTCGCTCTCCGACCGTGATCGCCCCCAGCACCTTCACGCCTGTGCCCACGCGCGTGTACGCACCGATGTTCGGTCCGCGCGTGCCAATGTCGCCACTGAAGAAGCTGCCGCGCAGCCCGATGCCGCTGTGTACGCCGATCACGCAGCCGTCTCCGATCGTCGTCTCGCCGTGGATGTGCGCGTCGCCGTGCGGGAAGTACACACCCACACCCAGCTTCACCTGCCGCGAGATGTGCGTCCCGTGTACGATCTCCATCGTTCGCTCGCACAGCGCCGGCAGGAACGCCGTCGGTCGCCGTAACGCCCATTCGCGCAACCGGTACAGCACCATGATGCCCGCCGCGTGGTGATTCCGGCGGTAACGCCACCACCACGCGCCCGGACCGTGCCCGCGCGGCACCCACCCCGGCGCGATCGCCATGCGGTCGTGCGCCAGCAGGTCGTCCCGGATGCTCGCGATCAGCCCCGTCCTGCTCATCGCACCGATTTAACCATGCCGCGCCCGCTCAGGCACGGGCGGCCTGCCTGTTACACTCTCCCGCAATGTCGATCGAAGTCCGCCGCCTCAGGGACGACGCCGAGTTCGACGCCTACCTGCACGCGGCGATCTACGCCTTCAACTCCGCGCGCGACGGCAGCCAGCTCGAACGCTACCACCAGCTCTACGACCGCGACTGGTGCCTCGGCGCCTTCGACGGCGGCCAGCTCGTCGCGGGGCTGACCATCGTCCCGTTCGAGCAACACATGCTCGGCGCGCGCATCCCGCTCGGAGGCATTGCGACCGTCGCCACCCTCCCCGAACACCGCCGCGGCGGCTACGTCGGAGCCCTCCTCCGCGCAGCTCTCGTCGAGATGCGGGCCGCCGGCCAGCCGCTTTCCGGCCTCTACACACCCCACTTCTCGCTCTACCGCCGCTTCGGGTGGGAGATCGCCAACCGCGTCGTCAGCTACGCCTTCGGCCCCAAGACCATGCACACGCGCATCCCCCGGCCCGATGGCTCGTTCCGCCGCATCACGCCCGACGACTGGCGCGATCTCGCCGCTCTTCGCGAGCCCTTCGCCGCCGCCCGCAACGGCGCCATGCTCCGCACCGAGCGCCGCTGGCGCACCCACGTCTTCTCCGAGTATCTGCGCGGACAGCACGATGTCGTGATCTGGTCCAACGCCGCCGGTGAACCGCGTGGTTACGCCGCCTATGTGCAGCAGCATCGCTCCACGGGCGACCCGTTCGGAGAGACCGTCCTGCGCGTCATCGACTGGGTTGCGCTCGACGGTGACGCCTACTCCGCCCTGCTGAACTACCTCATGAGCCACGACCTCACGGATCGCATCATCCTCGTCGTCAGCGAAGACGAGCCCGTGATCGCTGCCTTCGACGAGCCTGTGCACCTCACGCAGCCGCCTGGCGCCTGGACCGGAATGCTCCTCCGTCTCGTCGACCTCCCGCGCGCCATCGACGCCCGCCCCGCCCCACCAGACGCCTCCGGGCTCGAGGTCACGTTGGCCGTCACGGATGATGCGGCGCCGTGGAACGCGGGCACGTGGCGGATCGCCAGCAGCGAGGGCCGCATGGCGGCCGAGCCCACCAACGCATCATCCGAGATCGAGCTCGATGCCACCGCGCTGGGCCCCATCTACAACGGATTCGCCCACCCCGCCGAGGTCGCGCGCGTGGGTCAGCTCAAGGTGAACGAGCCGGACGCGATCGGGCGCATGGGCCGCATGTTTGCGACGCCGTTCCGGCCATTTTGTCCCGACGACTTCTAGAAACGCACGAAGAAGGTCGTCTTCGATCGCCTGCTTGGATTTCATCGCCGATCCCGATGCCGTCAGCCCCGTCCCGCGCGCTGCGCAATACGCGACCTCCGCGCCCGGCGGCGCCACGCCAACGCCGGCCACCGCCGAAACGCCATGACGGTTCGCGCCGGCGTCCGCGGGTTATCCCTGCACGCGCTGGCGGTACTGCACCGCCTCCGCCAGATGGTGGGCGTGGATCGTCTCCGAGGGCTCCATGTCCGCGATCGTCCTCGCCAGCTTCAGAATGCGGTGAAACGCCCGCGCTGACAGCGAGAGCTGCGCCATCGCCAGCCGCAGCAGCGACTGCGCCTGCTCGTCCATCCGCGCCTGGCAGTGCTCCCGCACTACTGTGGGCGACATCTCCGCGTTGCACAGCAGCCCTTTGCCCTCCAGC
This sequence comes from Dehalococcoidia bacterium, assembly GCA_035286725.1. Taxonomy (GTDB): domain Bacteria; phylum Chloroflexota; class Dehalococcoidia; order DSTF01; family JACRBR01; genus JACRBR01. The sequence continues at coordinate 26,342 of DATECV010000071.1, forward strand.
CTCGAGAGCTGCAACCGTCGCGAATCCTCGACTCGCTCACGCACCGTAGCCGAAAGCTCGCCGCCCGCCTCCCCCGCCAGCTTCTCGTACTCCACCCGCGGCACCTCCACGAAGATGTCGATCCGGTCCAGCAGCGGCCCCGAGATCCGCTTCTGATACCGCGTGATCGTCGACCCCGAGCACGAACACTCGCGCGCAGTGTCACCCGCGTACCCGCAGGGGCATCCGTGTAGGTCAGAACTACACCAACCTTAAGAGGGTGGTGCACCTGTGAACCCCCTCAAGGAGGCGGCATGTGCGCGCGCCCGCGAGGGCGCGTACATCGTTCCGCTCTGGTGGACGGACGCTGACGGAGTCTGCGCCTGCCCGCAACCAGCCTGCCCTTCGCCCGGGAAGCATCCGCTCACGACGCACGGCCTCAAGGACGCGTCCAACGACCCAGCCCAGGTGGAGGCGTGGTGGCAGCGGTGGCCGCGGGCCAACATCGGCGAGCGCACCGACGAGGTAGTGCGCATCGACGTTGATCTCCCCGACGTCGCCGAGGCGCTTAGCCAGGACGTCCCCCTGCAGGCCGAGACCGAACTCGTCCGCACGCCCAAACGCTCGGGCCTGCACATCGCTCTGCGCACGACAGCGCCTGTCGCCGGCAAGACGCTGAAGCTGGCGGACGGCCGCACGCTCGGCGAGCTGAAGGCCGCAGGCGGCTATGTCC
>DATECV010000072.1:0-7739 GCA_035286725.1 Dehalococcoidia bacterium
GCACCGCGCCCCCGCCCCGCAAGCCGCCCCGCAGCCGGAAGCCGCCGCCGCGATGGCCTCGGTCGGCGGCGGTGGCGCCGCCGGAAGCTGACGCCAATCCAACGTGAGATCGTAGCGCGGGCTTCTCTCGCAGAGTCGCCGAAGGAGACAGCCCGCGCGGCATCCGCTGGCCCCATGCCCTGTGCGGATACGGGATCTAGGCGGGCCGCGTGCTTCGCTGGAACAATTGGGACGCCATCATCGCCCCGGCCCGCATCCTCGCGACCTGGCGTCCCTCGCGGCCGCCCCCTCATGGGCGGCGAAGCGCTGGCCATGACCTTGGGTTTCGGTGCGTTTCTCGCTGTTTCGTACGCGCTGCTGTGCGCCATTGCCGTGATCGGCTCGCCAGACGGTGGTCGCGATATGTATGACCCCGTCGCGACCGCGGATCCCGCGCGATAGCCGAAAGGGCCGAACAGGACGGCGTTAGGCCAACTTTCGCGTGATGAGCCGCGTGATCATCTCCGGCCGCATCTTCTTCTTCGAGGGGTCCTCGTGGCCATCCGAGAGATAGTTGCCCTCCGTGAAGACGCGCATCGCGTTCTCCCGCTCCACCACGCGCTCCATCTTCGCGAACAGCCGCACGAACGCCCCCGTCTTGTCCGCCAGCGTCGGGAACGCCGCGTGCTCCATCGCGGCGCGGCGCGCGTCGTAGTCGTCCAGCAGGTACGCGCCCGGCATGCCGAACTCCTTCAGCGCCTCGATCACCATCGGCATCACGTCCGGATCGTGCTCGAGGCACTTGCCGATGCGCTCCTCGTAGAACATCTCGTGCCGCGTCTCGTCCTTTGCCAGCAGCGTCTCGATCCTCGCCAATACCGGCTCCTTCGTGTGCCGGGCATGGTTTCTGTAAAAATCGGCCGTGATGAACTCCTGGATCGTCGTGTTCGCAACCACCTGCGGCGCCGTGTAGTGCATCGGGATGCCCCAGTTCTCGGAGCTTGCCTCCCGAATGTCCGCCACCTCCTGGTCCAGCGCCCTCCTCACCGACGCCTCGATCTCCTTCAGACGCTCCGTGTCCTCGAGGTTCGTCGTGCAGGCCGCCTCTCGCGCCGCCAGCGCCGTCCGCACCTTCGCGATGTAGTCGCGCAGCGCGTAGTAGTGCTTCCACTCCTCGATGGCCCACATCATGATAAAGTCGCACACGTCCTGATCTTCCTTGAAGAACGCGATCAGGTTCGCGACATAGTCGGGGCTGTTGCTCTCGACCAGCATCGCTGACTCGGCCACATACGCGTCCGCCGCCGTCATCGCCTCGATGTCGATCTCGCTCCAGTGGATGTCGAGGATCTCCGTCAGGTTCCACGAAACGCGCTCGTGCGTTCGAAAGAACGCGATCACGTCGTCAGGGCTGGGAATGGTGCGGTGGCCCGAAGGGGGAAGCGGTGGCTGGTCGCCGGTGAACGGAAAGGCGTCTCTCTTGGTCAGTTTCGACAAGGGATTCTCCATGAGGATACGGCGCCGCGAGGCGGCCTCGGTGCGCGCCGGGTGCCGGCGGTCCCACGGGTGGGGCATGGTTCTGTCAGGTGGCGCGGCGTCACAGCGGTGGGGGCCGCTGCAAGAACGCGAATCGTTGTCAGTGACGGCTGAGTGTGAATAGAGCCTACTGTCCCCGGACGTCCTTGCGTTTGTTCTGGACGTAGTCAACAAGGATGTACTGTCCGAGCTTGTCCGGCGTAGTATAGAACACCCGCCCCTTGTTGATCTTGGCGACCTGGTTCACGAACTCCTTCAGGTAGTAGTTCCGGTCCAGCATGAACGTGTTGATCGTGATGCCCTTTTGGGTCGCCCGCTTCACTTCCTTCAGCGTCTCTCGGATGGTGATAGGGCTCGGCGGGTACGCGAAGTACGACCGCCCGCGCTCCAGGTGCGCCGTCGGCTCGCCGTCGCTGATCATGATGATCTGCTTCGTCCCGCTCTTGTGCTTCGCAAGCAGGTTCTGCGCCAGCATCAGCGCGTGGTGCATGTTCGTGCCCAGCACCGACTCGTCCCACCGCACGTACGGCAACTGCTCGGCCTTCAGCTCCCGCGCATAGGCGCTGAAGCCGATGATGTACAGGCTGTCGCGCGTGAACTGGCTCCGGATCAGGTTGTTCAGCGCCAGCGCCACCTTCTTCGCCGCCTGGAACGAACCCCGCAGCGCCATCGACCACGATAGGTCCACCATCATGACCGTCGCCGTCTGCGTCAGCTGCTCGGACCGGTAGACCTCGAAGTCGTCCTTGTCCAGCCGTACCGGCAACGACGCGCCCTCCCGCGCCAGCGAGTTCATGATTGTCTTGTCCAGCGCAAGGTGGAACGGGTCGCCGAACTCGTACTTCTTCGTGTCGTCCGTGCGCTCGCCGCCCCGGCCGCCGTCCCTGATCTCGTGCTTGCCGAACGAGTCCTTCTTGAGCTGCGAGTAGATCTCGCCCAGCGCCTTCTGGCCGATCTTCCGCGTGCCGCGCGGCGTCAGTTCGTAGCCGTTCCCCTTCTTCGTGATGTAACCGGCTTCCTCCAGGATCTCGAGGAACTTCTTCAGTTGGTCCAGCGTCTCCCCGGCTTCCTCGCCCAGCAGCTCCTTCAGCTTCTCCTCGTCGATCTCATCGATGTCCCCGCCGTACTGCGTGCGCTCCAGTTGGCGCTCCAGGTCGTCCATCGACTGCATCTGGTCCATCAGGCGCATCGCCTGGTTCAGGTCGATCTCCTCGTCGCCGCGGAACGGATACTGGTTCCGCATGTCCCGCATCGGCGAAAGGAACTCCAGGTTCATCTGCAGTTCCGAAAGCTCCGCCTGCAAGTCCGGGTCGCCGACCTTGTCCGCCAGCAGGTCGCTGAGCTGCTGGCGCATGTCGCCGGGCAGGCTGTCCAGCAGGTTCTGCATCTGCGCCATCTGCGATTGCATCCGCTCGACCAACTCGTCCAGCGACTGCGGCGGATTCGGTCCGAACAGGTCGCCGTACTTCTGCATGAAACCGTCGAAGTCCGGCTCGTCCCCGGCCAGACGGTCGCTCAGCATCTGGTTCAGGTCCTTCACCATCTGCTTCATGCGCGCCATGTCTTCCGGCGACATGTTTGAAATCTGGTCGTACATGTCCTTGAAGAAGGTCTCCGTCATCGCCTTCTTCAGCATGTCCATCAGCTCGGTGAACTTGTGCTGCGCCTCCGGATCCATGAACTCGTAGTTCTGCAGCTCCTTCACCGATCCCGCGACGTCGTCCGGCAAGCTGTCCAGGAAGTTCTTCTTGCGGTCGGCGATGTTCTTCAGCATCTGGACGAACTGATCCTGATCGCCGCCCTGCTGACCGCCCGCCTGGGCCGCCCCGCCTTGCTGCGAAGGAGAGCCGTCGCCCGGCGATTGCTGGCCTGCCTGTGGCGCGCCCTGTTGCTGGCCCGGCTGCTGCGGGCCGCCGCCCTCCCCCTGTTGCGGCGCCTGCGTCCCGCCCGGAGGCTGCGCGCCGTCCTGCGGCTGCGAGCCCGCCCCGGGCCCCAACGCCTCCTCCAGCCGCCGGTCGATCGTCCCGCGCTCCATGCCCAGGATCTCGTCCAGCCGCTCCTTGATGTCGTCCATCACCGATGACAGGTTGAACCGGTCCAGCGTGTTGCGCCGCTGCTGGCGGAGCTGCTGGAGCAGGTCGCGCAGCCCCTGCAGCCGGTTGCCCTGGTTCCCGCGCATCCCGCGCTGCAGCAGGTTCCGCATGGCGTGCTGCAGGTCGCCGAAGTTCATCAGGTCGTCCGTCAGCGCCTCGAGCACCTCATCCGGATCGAGGGCTGGGATCTCTTGCGTGCCGTCCCATTCGCTATACCGGAACGCGACCATGGTTCACTCCTCGTCGGCTCGCCATTGCTCCCAAAGCCATCGGTCCTGGCCCGAACTGCGGAGCCACGCCGCCATTCGGCCGAGAAGGGCATCTGGTGTCTGCAGCTTAACTCGAATTGCGTTGAGCCACTCGTCCCGCGTCCAGTACCCGCTCTGGATAGTCGTTAAGATCCCGCGATGATGGCTCGGCACAAGCTCGAATGTGCGCAGCGATGTCCACAGCTGATGGAGGTACAGGAAATCTGATCGATTCAGGGTGATGATGATTCGGCCGTCGGACACGGCCTCGCGAAAATGCCAGGCGTCGCTGCGCGCAGTCCTCGGAGGGAAGCCTGTAACGACAACGTCATGGCCGTCGCCCTGGAGCGGCGCGTGAAAGTCGCCGACCTGTTCGTCCAGGTAGAGCTTAGCCACTAATCGCCCGCGATTCCTCGCGGATGCGTTCATCGATCATCTCGCGATACTGCTCCCGATACCAGCGAGCCGCCTCGATGTCTTTGTGGGTCAGTGTGACGCCATAACGGCGGTGCAGTTCGTCTTCGTCATCGTGGCTCAGATCGAGCCACTGACTCACCATCCAGATCTTCACGCCCGCGTCTCCTACGCGGACCATAACCGGGCTTGGGTAATCGGGATGAGCGTATTCCCCGGGTACCCACGCGCGTCCCTCGCCACGCAGCGGCCCTGCTCGGACCTCGCCTTCCGAGTTTGGGAAGTAGTACGTGTAGACGGACTCGCTCACACTACCCCCTGTACGACACCTTGCCCCCAACCCGGTCCTTGTTCAGCCGCTTGTTCAGGTGGAGCCCCTCCAGCACGAACTCGATCGCGCTCGCCACCACCGCCGGGTTCTCACCCGGGTCCAGCGACGACACCGCCCGCCCCAGCCCCTCGATGTCCCTCATCATGTCCACGTACTGCTTCGACGGCAGGCTGTCCGCCACTTCCGCCGAAAGCCCCGCCTTGAACCGCGTGACCACGTCCTCCAGGTCGACGACGTTGAAGTAGCGGTTGAACACGGCCACCACGGCGCCCTGGACCAGCTTTTCGATGATCTGGTCTTCCTTGCCTTCCTCGACGGTCTCGAACTCCACCTTGCCGCTGATCGTTGGAATGATGAACGGCAGGTCGCTGATGCGCGGCACCACGTCACGCTCGCCCAGCCGGATCGCGCGCCGCATCGCGTTCGCCAGCAGGCTCTCGTAGTCCGCGATCGACGCGCGGACGGAAACCCCCGACCGCTGGTTCACGTCGGGGCTGCGCCGCGCCAGCCGCGTGATCTCCGCCACGATCTCCTTCATATACATCGGCACCGTGACCGTGAAGTCCTCGTCGCCGAACGCCGACCGCTCCTGCTCCATAATGTCGATCTCGTGCTCGACGGAGCGCGGGTAGTGCGTGCGGATCTGGGCGCCGTATCGGTCCTTCAGCGGCGTGATGATCCGCCCGCGGTTGGTGTAGTCCTCCGGATTCGCCGATGCGACGACGATCACGTCCAGCGGCATCCGGATGCGGTACCCGCGAATCTGCACGTCGCGCTCTTCCATGATGTTCAGCAGCCCCACCTGGATGCGCTCGGCCAGGTCCGGCAGCTCGTTGATGCAGAAGACGCCGCGGTTCGTCCGTGGGATCAGCCCGTAGTGGATCGTCAGTTCGTCCGACAGGTACCGCCCCTCCGCCACCTTGATCGGGTCCACCTCGCCGATGAGGTCCGCGATCGTGATGTCCGGCGTCGCCAGCTTCTCGCCGTACCGCTTGTCACGGCCGATCCAGTCGATCTCGAGATTGTCGCCCTCCTGCTCGATCCGCGTCTTGCTTGCGTGCGTGATCGGCTCGAACGGGCTCTCGTTCAGCTCGCTGCCGGCGATGACCGGGATCGAGTCGTCCAGCAGCCCCGTCAGGCCGCGGATCATCCGCGACTTCGCCTGGCCGCGCTCGCCCAGGAAGATGATGTCCTGTCCCGAGAGGATCGCGTTCTCGAGCTGCGGGACGACGGAGTCCTCGTACCCGTAGATGCCGTCGAACAGGGGCTGCCCCGCCCGGATGCGCTTGATCAGGTTGCGGCGCATCTCCTCTTTCACGGACGTGGGCTTATAGCCCGATGCTTTCAGTTCGCCCAGTGTTCCCGGCAGGCTGTCCGTTGTCATGCGCTCCGATTCCTTCCCGCTCTTCCTCATTCCGACCGCTCTCCCCCCGCTGTGCCCTCGAAGAAACGTGCCAGCTCGTCGCGGTCGAACATGGGGAAGGGTGTGTCGCCGGTTCCCATTATAACCTCGCCCGCTCCCGCTTCGACCGTACCGATCTCACGGAACGTTGACGGCTTATCGATGCCCGTAACATGACCGGCATCTGCCCGCGGCACGATGGCGAGCAACGCGCCCGAGGCGAGCAGGCCCAGCGGGTCTAGCCCCAGCGCGTCGCAGACCATCTTCGTCTCCGGACGCACGCTCACCGCCCCCAGCTCGATGCGCAGGCTGTGTCCGGCCGCCGCGGCCATCTCCTGCAGCGCCGTCGCCAGGCCGCCCTCCGTCGGGTCGTGCATCAGCCGCGGCTTCGTGGCCACGCGCAGGGCCGTCGCCGCCGCGACGACACTGATGCCCGGCCGGTACAGCAGCGCCCGCGCCGCTGACACGTCGTCGCTCGACAGGCCCGCCGACAACAGCGCATCCTCCGCCTCGCGTGCGAGGAGCGCCGTCCCCTCGATCGCGATGCCGCCGGCCAGCACCACGGCATCGCCCGCCACGATGCCTTCGCCCGTCACGATCTCGTCGCACGCCGCCTCGCCCAACATCGCCCCGACGACGATCGGCCGGTCCAGCCCGATCGTTACTTCCGTGTGTCCACCCACCAGTTCAATACCCAGCGCGTCGGTCGCGCGCAGGATCTGGTCGAAGATCGTTCCCGCCAGGTCGGCGGGTGCGCCGGGCGGCAGCAGCGCCGTCGCCATCACCCATGCCGGCCGTGCGCCCATGCACGCGACGTCGTTGGCATTCACGTTGATCGCGTACCAGCCGATGTCTTCCGCGGCGAACGTCACGGGGTCCGTTTTCGCGACGAGCACCCGCCCGCCGCCGATGTCGATCACCGCGGCGTCCCGGCCCACGGCCGGCCCCAGCAACACCCGCGGGTCGCGGTGCGGGATGCGCCCTAGGAGCTCTGCCAGCACGTCGGGCGGCAGCTTGCCCGGTCGCAGCAGCGAGCGGGAGCCCATCACGGTGTCTCTCGGCAGCGTTCGACCACGTGGTCCGTGAACGCGTCGACCAGCCGTGGGAGCATCCGCCGCGCGCTCAGCCCCAGCGTCGTGCCCACGAAGAAGTCCCCCATGAGGCCGTACCCCTCGGCCCCAATCTCGACTTCCAGCGTGCAGCCCTCCGGCTCGTCCAGCAGCCCGAACTGCAGGTATGCCGCCTGCACCTGGCTGGAGATCGGCGCGTTCGTGCCGTCGAAGTGGCACACCAGCAGCTCGGCCTCCTTCCAGTCCACGATGCGCCACCGCGCCCAGCGCTGCCTGTCGTCGTGCGCCAGCAGACGCGCGCCCGGTCCCGGATCGTGCCCGTTCTCGAGCTGCAGCGTGTCCATGTTCGGGAACCAGCGCGGCCAGGACGGAAAGTCCGTCAAGATGCCCCAGATAAGGGTGGCCGGCGCATCATAGGCCTGGGATGTGTAGTAGGACGCCATGTGACGAACAGCATACACGGGCGTTTGTGGGATCGGACGCGTTGCGCCACTCGCATATATACTGGCGCCGAAGACGACCTGCACGATGGGGAGGCCGATGCAGCCGCGCACCGAAACCACGTTGAGCGCACCCCCCCGCCGCCCAATGTCGAGGGTGTGGCGCGGCATCAATGCGCAGCTCCCCGCAATCCTGGCGTTCAGCGGCCTCGCCGTCGCGCTCCTG
>DATECV010000073.1:0-3811 GCA_035286725.1 Dehalococcoidia bacterium
GTCTGGGATAGCTGGAACGCGCTCAGCCTGGAGCGGGTGATCTCGGCGCTGCTGCTCATCGGCGTCGTCGGGCTCATCCTGGACCGGGGCATCACGTGGATCGCGGACCGCACAGCCTACGAGATGGTGTGACATGGATTACCTGCGAATCGAGCACGTCTCCAAGCGCTTCGGCAGCGGGCGATCGTTCTACGATGCGCTCACCGACATCAACCTGCACGTGCGGCGCGGCGAATTCGTCACGCTCATCGGGCACTCCGGCTGCGGCAAGTCGACGCTGCTCAACCTCGTCGCCGGCCTCAGCGCGCCGACGACGGGGACGCTGTCGCTGGAGGGCCGCCCCATCACCGCGCCCGGGCCTGACCGCGCGATGGTGTTCCAGCACCACGGGCTGCTGCCGTGGCTGTCCGTGTACGACAACGTGGACGTGGCCGTCGGCGTCGTGTTCGCTGGCTCGCTGGCCGGACAGCTCCCGCGCCGCTCGACGACGGTTGAGCGGGTGCTGCGCGGCGTCGGACTGTGGGAGCACCGTCACAAGAAGCCGAGCCAGATCTCCGGCGGCATGCGACAGCGCGCGGCCATCGCGCGGGCGTTCGGCGTGGAACCGCAGCTGCTGCTGCTCGACGAACCGTTCGGGGCGCTCGACGCGCTGACGCGGGGCTCGCTGCAGGATGAGTTGATCGACCTATGGAGCGCAGACCGGCAGTGCGAGACGGTGCTGATGGTGACGCACGACATCGACGAGGCGGTGCTGCTGTCGGACCGCGTGGTGGTGATGACGGACGGCCCCGCGGCGACGATCCGCGACATCGTTGAAGTGGGGCTGCCGCGGCCACGCGAACGGAGGGCCGTCGTACGCACCGACCGGTTCCTGGAGGTGAAAGACCGGCTGCTGGCGCTGCTGACGGAGGGCGTGGCGCATCGAGCATCCGATGTCGAACGTGACGTAGCGGCGGCGGGTGCGCGCGCATGACGACGATGGCGACTTCGGTCGCGGCGACGCCGGTCTCGGCGCCGAGGCGGGATAGCGTGAAACGGCCCGCCATCCGGCCGCCCAAGTTCGCGGACAAGTTCGCGCTGCTGGACTTTGAGGCGGATCCGTTCCCGGTCATCTCGATGTTCGCGCCGCCGGCGCCGCTGTCGCTCGACGATGTCGCCATAGCGGTGCGCGGACAGGACCTGCGCACGCGGCAGATCCGCTGGCGCGACATCGACGGGCTGCACGTGTACGAGCAGGTCGCGCCCCTCGTGTGCCAGATCTTCAACTGGTACGAGATCGCGCGCTGGCGGGGCGTGCTGCTGTGCGACTTCATCGAGCGCGCCGGGCTGGACGTGCCGCCCGACGGCTTCCTGTCGTTCCACTCCGGCGACGGCGAGTACTTCGAGACGCTGGCGCTGCACGAGGCGCTGGACCGGCGCACGATGCTCGCATTCGGGCTGGACGGCGAGGCGCTGCCGCACGAGTACGGCGGGCCGTTGCGTCTGGTGGTGCCGTTCCTACAGGGGTACAAAAGCGTGAAGTGGCTGACGCGCATCGAGGCGTTCCAGCACGATCCAGCCGGGATCAAGCGGCTGCTGGGGCAGAGCAAGACGGGCGCGTTGGGGCGCGCGTGGCTCGACCGGCTGGGCATCGTCCCGCCCGAGGCACCAGCCGCCACCCGTGCGCAAGCGGCCGGGTGATGTAGCCTGCGCCGTATGCACGACATCCCTCGCCCGCCCGAGCCCGGCCCGCCTACACCGCCCGAACCCCCGGCGCCCATCCCGCCTGTTCCCCCGCGCCCGTCGTAGAGTCGCCGGGGCGACCCGCTTGAGCCTTCGGCCGACTTAGTGTTACGGTGACACTAACTCCGCCCCTCCATTCCGGGAGAGGGTCAGGCCGCAGCCGCCGCAGGAGAGGTGAGGGATGGCGCAGCGCTTCGACTTCATCATCGTCGGGTCGGGGATTGCCGGGCTGTCGAGCGAAGCGAGATCCCGACGTAGGCGGGATAGCGGCAGGGTGGGGTAATGGCGCAGCGCTTCGACTTCATCATCGTCGGGTCGGGGATTGCCGGGCTGTATGCGGCGCTGCTGGCGCGCAACCACGGGACCGTGTGCGTGCTCACGAAGGGTTCCATCGACGAGTGCAACACGAAGTACGCGCAGGGCGGGATCGCCGCGGCGGTGGGGGCGGACGACAACCCCGAGCTGCACCTGCGCGACACCATCGAGGCGGGGGCGGGGCTGGTCGACGAGGAGGCGGCGCGCATCCTGGTGGAGGAGGCGGCGGACCGCATCCACGATCTGGTGAACTTCGGCGTGCCGTTCGACGCGACGGACGGCGAGGTGGCGCTTGGGAAGGAGGCGGCGCACTCGCGCAACCGCATCCTGCACGCGGGGGGCGACTCGACCGGCGCGCACATCGAGATCTCGCTGAGCGGCGTGGCGCGGATGTCGCGGATCACGATCAAGGAGCACGTGCAGGTCGAGGACATCGTCGTCGAGCCCACGCCGGATGGCGGACGGCGGGCGGTGGGGCTGCTGGCGCTGGACACGCGCACGAACGTGAGCACGCGGTTCGACGCGGGGGCGATCATCCTGGCGACGGGGGGCGTGGGACAGCTCTTTCGCGTGAGCACGAACCCGGAGATCGCGACGGGCGACGGGATCGCGGTGGCGTATCGGGCGGGGGCGGACATCACGGACATGGAGTTCATCCAGTTCCACCCGACGGCGCTGCGGATGCCGGGCGTGCCGATCTTCCTCATCTCGGAGGCGGTGCGGGGGGAGGGCGGGGTGCTGCGCAACGCGAGCGGGGAGCGGTTCATGCCGGCGATCCACGAGAAGGCGGAGCTGGCGCCGCGCGACGTCGTGGCGCGGGCCATCGTCGCAGAGATGCGGCGAAGCCGAAGCTCGGAGATCCTGCCGGAGCAGGATAGCGAGATGCGGAAGACTTCCACGGACCGCGTGTACCTCGACATCTCGCACCTTCCGGCATCGCGCATCACGGCGCGGTTTCCGCAGATCTACCGCTACTGCCTGGACCACGGCGTTGACATCACGAAGGAGCCGGTGCCGGTGTCGCCGGCGGCGCACTACATGATGGGCGGGGTGCGGACGAACACGTGGGGCGAGACGACGGTGGCGGGGCTGTACGCGTGCGGGGAGTGCGCGTGCACGGGGGTCCACGGAGCGAACCGGCTGGCGAGCAACTCGCTGCTGGAGACGGTGGTGTTCGCGAAGCGGATTGTGGAACGAGTGACCGCGGGGGGAGGTGAGACGCGAGACGTGGGACGTGAGACGCTCGTTCTGCCGGACATCGTGCGAACGCTTGGGGATGGACTCGATCTCACGTCTCACGTCTCACCTCCGACGTCCACGCTGCCGACGCGCTCCGCGGTGCAGGGGTTGCTCTGGGATGATGTGGGGATCGTGCGGGACGGGGAGCGGCTGGGGGCGGCGGCTCGGCGGCTGGCGGGGTGGCAGGCTGCGCAGTCTCCACCCCAGGACCGGGCGTCGCATGAGCTGGCGTCGATGATAGCGGTGGGGCGAATGATGGCGGAGGCGGCGCTGGTGCGGGAGGAGTCGCGTGGGGCGCACTTTCGTACGGACTTCCCGCGGGCGAGCGATGGCTGGCGGCGGCACATCGTCTTCCGGCGGGGCGGGTAGGAACCACCACGGCTGCGGCCGGGCAGCGCAGATTCTCACCGCGACGAGCGCGGCAGCGCAGATTTTCACAGATGGGGGTCCTTGGGGGCTGGTCGGCTTGTCAGCTTGCCGGCTTGTCTGCTTGTCCAGCTCTTCAGATGAGTTTGCTCGGAAAAACTGCTTGGTC
>DATECV010000074.1:0-5474 GCA_035286725.1 Dehalococcoidia bacterium
GTTGAAGTACGCCGCCTTGTCCCACCACTGCTCCGGCGGCCCGCTCAGGAAGTGCAGCGACCGCAGCATGTCCCACGACCGCGCCGACTCCACCTTGATCACCTCGGCGCCCATGTCCGCCAGCAGCCGCGTCCCCGAAGGACCCGCCCACACCATCGTCAGGTCGAGGATCCGCACCCCCTCCAGCGGTAGCCGCGCGATTGCAGGACGCATGCCGCCGTTCCTCATAACACCCCCGCCGCAGAGAGCGCCGCCAGCTCGCGCCCGGCGATTCCCAGCAACCCGTCGTACACCTCTGCGTTGTGCTGCCCCAGCAGCGGCGCTGCCCGGACCTCCGGCGGCGTAGCCGGCATCCGCGCCGGCGATCCCGGGTACCGCATGTTCCCCGCCGCCGGATGTTCGATCTCACGAAAAAACCCGCGCGCGCCCAGGTGCGGCGACGCCAGCAGGTCGGCCATCGTGTTCACCGGCGAGATCGGTGCCCTGTGCCGTCCGCCGCGCTCGTACGCCTCCGCCTTCGTCACGCCCGCCGTCCAGACGTAGAGCTGCGCCATCAGTTCGTCGTTGTTCCGCAGCCGCGCCCGGTTGTCCCTGAACCGCTCGTCTTCCGCCATCCAGTGCATGTCCAGCGCGTCCAGCAACTGCGGCCAGTTCTTCGGCATCGCGTGAATCCCGATATGTCCGTCGATCACCGGATAGATCCCCACCACCGCCGTCGCCATGTTCCCCCGTCGCGTCAGCAGCGTCTCCGCCTTCCGGTACGCGAAGTCCGGCATGTAGATCTCCAGGATCGCCGCCATCACCTCCTGCCCCGCCACCTCCGCCCGCTGCCCGGCGCCGGTCTCGCGCGCGTTCCACACCGCCGCGAGCGTCGCCCCGAACGCCCACGTCCCCGCCTGGTACAGCGCCTGGTACCCACCGTTCTGGATCGGCTCCCGGTCTGCGTCGCCCGTCAGGTAGTGCTGCCCGCCCGTCGCGTACGACGTCAGGTTCGTCGCCCGCCAGTCCGCGTACGGCCCGCTCAGCCCGAACGCCGTCACCGACGTCGTGACGATGCGCGGGTTCACCGCGGCGAAGTCCTCGTGTGTCAGTCGCAGCCGCCCCAGTTCGCTCGCGCTCTGGTCCACCACCACCGCGTCGCACTGCGTCGCCAGCCGCAGCGCCAGCTCCCGCCCCGTCGCGGTTTCGATATCCAGCGTGATCGACCGTTTCGACGTGTTCAGCCACAGGAACAGCGCGCTCCGCTCCCGGTCCGGTACGCCCCCCGGAAACGGCCCGTGCCCCCGCGACTCGTCCCCCACCGCCGGCCGCTCCGCCTTGATCACCTCAGCCCCGTAGTCAGCCAGCAGCTTCGTACACCACGGCCCCGAAACCCCGGCAGTAAGATCGAGCACGCGCAGCGAAGAGAGTGGTGGCGTCAACGTGCGCTTGCCCCTAGCAGCCGGTCATCTGTTTGTGAGAGCTATTCATTCATCCTCGGACCAGTCCAGGTCGGGAGACGCCTGTCGGATTGAGCGAATGAAGCGCTGGAACTCGCGAACCTCCGCCTTTGTTCGCCACACCGCGGACGCGAGCGCCACGTAGTCGGGGCGCTCGTCAGGGATACCCTGCTCCTTCGCCAGCTCGCGGATGGACTTGGGTGGAGTTAGATCCTGCGACCGCTTGGTCCGCATAGACTTCTTTCCACGACCTGGGTTCGAAAACAGCGCCTCGTAGTCGATCGGTCCGCGAGGAATGCCCTGTTCCTTCGCCAGCTCCTCGATGGACTTGGCAGGTGAGACCCGACCGGCAGGCCGGCCAGCCCGAGAACGCTTCTTGCTTGCCATGGTGGGTCAAATCGTATCGCAGGGAGCCAGCCGCGCCCACCTACCCAAACCGCCCCCGCACATCCGCCGCCCCCCGCAGCCCCGACGTCAGCGCCGCCTCCGTGTACGGCCCCACCAGGTAGTCCCCTGCGAAGAACACCCGGTCGCTCCGCTCACGCCGCGCCTTGAACCCCGCCAGCGACCGGATGTACCCGTGATAGAACTGCGGCACCAGCTCCGGCCACCGGTGCACCACCACCTTCTCCGTCTTCTCCAGCCCCCGCAGCGGCAGCTTCCCCAGCTCCGCCAGCGCCGCCGACGCGACCTCACCGTCGCTCTTGCCCATCAGCTCCGCCGAGTACGCCTCGCTCAGCGCGCAGTTGAACATCGTCTTCCCCTCGGGCACCGCGCCTTCCTTTGGATTCTCCATCGCCATCCCGTACAGCCGCACCCCCTCCGTCCGCCCGATCCCCAGCCCGTAGATCCCGGGGTCCGCCTCCCTGTCCGACGTCATCACAAAGCAGATGATGCTGCTCGCGTACCGCACGCCCTCGAAGAACCGCCGCTCCTCCGCCGTCAGCGTCTCGCACAGCCGCGCTACATGGTTCCCCGGCGTCGCCACCACGGCCGCGTCCGCCGCCAGCATCTCCCCCGTCCCCAGCCGCACCGACACGCCGTCCGGCGTCTGTGCGATGCCAGAGACCTCCGTCCCCGCACGCACCCGTAGCTTCGACGCCAGCGTCCGCGTCAGCAGTCCGTTACCCCCGTGAAACGCGCTCAGCCGGAACCCCCCGAACATGTAGTCGATCGTCGCCAGCACGAACGCCCGCGACAGATTCTCCGGCAGCGCCGTGAACGTCGACGCGAACGGCGGCTCGATAAGATAGTCCAGCACCTCGCGCCCGTACCGCCGCAGCGCCCAGTCGCGCGCCGACGCGTCGTCCAGCGGTGCCGCCTTCTCGATCGCGTAGAAGTCCAGCAGCCGCTTGTTCCGTCGCAGCTCGAACAGGATCCCCGGCAACCGCACCTTGCTGGACCACGAAAGATCGCGCGCCCGCAGGATCGCCTTGAACCCGGCGTAGTTGCCGCTTACGAAGCTCCCGTTGCGCAGCGTCGCGCCCCGCCCCGTCTTCAGCCGTCGCACCTGCGGCCGGAGCCCCAGCTCGTCCACCAGCGCCCGCATGTTGCGATAGCTGCTCGCGATGAACTGCGCTCCCCGGTCCACCACAAAGTCCCCGTGCCGTTCGCTCCGCATCCGGCCGCCCGCCTCGTCGTTGCGCTCCAGCACTTCGACGTCGAACCCGTCCTTCTGCAGCGCGTACGCCGCCGTCAGCCCCGCGATCCCGCCGCCCACCACGATGATCCGTTGCACGGTCATCAGCCTACCCCGGGTTGCGCTCAGGCACCTCCTGCCGCGTCGGCTCGAGGCCGAGAGTTCGGTCCTCTCGTATAATCCCGGGTACCGGCCATCGCACGTACCAGCGAACTCCTGAGGTGCCACGATGAGCGTTGAGTTCCTCCTGACCACGCTTGTGATCGTCGTGACGCCAGGAACTGGCGTCGTATATACGCTCACCGCCGGCCTCTCGCGAGGAACCCGCGCCAGCATGATCGCGGCGGTCGGCTGCACCCTGGGTATCGTTCCGCACATCGCGGCCGCCGTCACCGGTCTTGCCGCCCTCTTGCACGCGAGCGCGCTGGCCTTCCAGACCCTCAAGTACGTAGGTGTCGTGTACCTGCTCTATCTCGCTTGGCGGACGCTGCGCGACCGCGAAACGCTTGCGATCGAGGAGGACGATGCTCCCCCGTCGGCGTTGAAAGTCATCGTCTCCGGCGTGCTCATCAATCTGCTAAACCCGAAGCTGACGATCTTCTTCTTCGCGTTTCTGCCTCAGTTCGTCAGCTCCGAAGAGCCACTCACGGTACTGAAGATGCTTGAGCTCAGCGCCGTGTTCATGCTCGTCACGCTCGTTGTCTTTGCCGGGTACGGCGCGTTCGCGGCGGCGGTGCGCAGCCAGGTGATCTCGCGTCCCAGGATCATGACCTGTATGCGCAGACTGTTCGGTGGCGCATTCATTGCGCTGAGCGCGCGTCTCGCGTTCGCGGATCGATGAGAAGGCGCGCTCGCGCCGCCCGCACTGTCGTTGGGCATTGAATCTGTCACCTCAAGTGGGCAGTGATTCTGTCCTTCATGGTGTGACAGAATCACTGCCCAGTTAGGGTGGGACATTTTCACTGCCCATCTACATCGCGCCGGGCTCTCCGTCAATGAGTGTGGATTAGGTTGAGGATCCTGAGCAGAAACGTCTGCTGGTTCCGGTAGCCGTAGGCCCGCCGTTTCAGCACTTTGACGCGGTTGTGTTTGCCCTCGACGACGGCGTTGGTGATGGGGTGCTGCCAGTAGTTCAGCACCTCGGCGCGCCAGCGGCGGAGCGTCTTCGCCGTGCGTACGAAGGCGGGCAAGCCGGAAGCAGCGGCCTCGTTGCTCCATCGCTCGAGCGCGAGCTCCGCACGCGGTGCGGTGGGCGCTCGGTAGAGCGCGCGCAGTTGCTCCTTCAGCATCCACGCCACGCGCAGCGCGTCGTCGCGGCGCAGCATTGCGGCCAACCGCTGCTGCTCCGCCGGTCGTAGTCGCTCGATGGCCCGTTGCAGAAGCCAGGCGTCGTTGCCCGGCCGTCGTCGTTCGCCATGCACCTCGCGCAGTGCACGCGAGGCGAGCGCGATGACGTGAAACTTGTCCGCAACGACCGCCGCGTGCGGTAGCGCCCGCTGCACCGCCTGGCGGTAGGCCTCCGACAGGTCCACGCTCACCGCCCGCACGGTGTCGCGCGATGCGTGAAGCTCGAGCATCGCCTGCGTGTCGCGTGTGCGCTCTCCCGGGACGACGGCAATCGGGGCGCGCGTCTGGAGATCCCAGAGGCCGGTCCACATCGTCCCCGGGCGCCGCACGCAGAATCCATCGAGTCCGAGGTAGACGTGCGGCGTCGCCGGCGCCTGGACGACGCTGTGTGCTTCCAGCCAGCTGCGCTGGACCAGTCCCTCGCTCACGCGGTGCCAGCGGGCCACCGTCCGCACGGTCGCCTCTTCGGCCTGGAGGGCGGTGCGTTGCCGCAGCCGTGCCGTCGTACGCCGCCTGCGACCGCAGATCGGATCGTCCTCGGTGAAGACCTTGCGACACGGCCGGCACCGGAATCGTCGTTTCCAGAGCAACAGGTAGACCATCTTGTGCCAGAGATCGGCGTCCTGCTTGCGCTGTTGCCGCCACTGATGCACCTGACCCGTCGGACGCGCGCAGTGCGGACATGGCACCTCCTCGGCCTCGTAGCACGCCACGACTTCGATCGCCCACGCGTCCTCGCGCACCCCCAGCACCTGCAGCCCCGCGAGTTGCAACTCCACCGTGATAGTCTGCGTCTGCACCTGGTCTCCTTCCCGTTGCTGACGTGTTCATCAGCTCAAGGCTACGGGAACCCAGGTGCACTTCTGTTCAGCCTCCTGCTCTGTATCCACACTTACGAGCGTAGAACCCATGGGCCAGAGCGGTAGCGCTAAGTCCGTACAATGCTGAACTGTGAGAGCGCATGATGACGGGCCACGCGATGAGCGCGCGGAGCGCCGCGAGCGCCGCAGGCAGGCGCGCAAGGAAGCCATGCGCAAGCACGGCGCAAC
>DATECV010000075.1:0-29476 GCA_035286725.1 Dehalococcoidia bacterium
TGGTTAACCCGCCCGTTGCGGGACGCCAGTAGCATGCTGATACGGACATAACGGACAGCACGCACAATTCGTGGAAGGCGGCGCCATGACCCAGCAGGACTCGACCATCGCCAACGCTGACCTCTGGAGCAAGTACATCCAGGACCAGTGGAGCGCGTGGTTGCGCCCCTTCGCCGGGCCGGACGCCGCCCAGGTGGCCGCCGGGGCCGGGGCACGCATCGCCGGCTTCCTGACGCTGATCGCCGCCGGGCCCATCGCCTGGCTGTACGCCAGCAGCGCGCCCAACGTCACGCCCATCCGCGCGGGCGTCCACGCCCCCGACTTCTCCCACAACCTGGAGTCCGTCGAAGAGCACGCCGCGTAGTCCCGCCACACCAGAGGCAGCAAGCAGCAGGGCCCAATGAGCGGGCCCTTTTCGTTGCATGATCAGCGAGCAGTCGTGCTCGCCCCAGACTTCGGCGATTGCTACGATCCGTCCGGCCGGAGCTTCCGGCCTCCAGCCTCCGACATCCGACCTCCAACCCCCAGGAGCCCAGGTTCATGAGCGTCCTCGTCAACAAAGACACGCGCGTCCTCGTCCAGGGCATCACCGGGAAGGAAGGCAGCTTCCAGACTCAGCGCTGCATCGAATACGGCACGAAGATCGTGGGCGGTGTCACGCCGGGGCGCGGCGGCGAGAAGACTGAGCACGGCGTCCCCGTCTTCAACACCGTGCGCGACGCCGTGCGGGAGACAGGCGCCGAGTGCAGTCTGATCTTCGTGCCGCCGCCCTTCGCCGCGGACGCGATCCTGGAGGCGATGGACGCCGCCGTGCCCCTGGCCGTCTGTATCACCGAGGGCATCCCGACGCTGGACATGGTGAAGGTGAAGCGCGCGCTGTCAGGCGCCGCCACCCGGCTCATCGGCCCGAACTGCCCCGGCGTCATCACTGCGGGGGAGTGCCGCGTCGGCATCATGCCCGGCCACGTCTTCTCGATGGGCAGCGTGGGCGTCGTCTCGCGCTCCGGCACCCTGGTGTACGAAGCTGTCGACCAGCTCACCCGCCGCGGCATCGGGCAGTCGACCTGCATCGGCGTCGGCGGCGACCCCATCATCGGCACGACGCAGCGCGAGGCCGTCGAGCTCCTCAACGGCGACCCCGATACCGCCGCGATCGTCCTCATCGGCGAGATCGGCGGTAACGCCGAGCAGGAGGCCGCCGACTACATCAAGAAGAACGTGCGGAAACCGGTGATCTCGTTCATCGCCGGATCCACTGCCCCGCCCGGACGCCGCATGGGCCACGCGGGCGCGATCATCAGCGGCAACAGCGGCACCGCCGCCGCGAAGAAGCAGGCGCTGGCCGAGGCCGGCGTCACCGTCGTCGATTGGCCGGCGGACATCGGCGCGACGACGGAGCGCGTGCTCAAAGAGCGCGGATTGCTGTAGTCGTTAGTCTTCGGTCGTCAGCCGTTGGGCTCTCGCCAGAATTCCGTCCGGTAGCGATGCGCAGGGGTGACGCGGCCGTA
Source organism: Dehalococcoidia bacterium (assembly GCA_035286725.1). Classification (GTDB taxonomy): domain Bacteria; phylum Chloroflexota; class Dehalococcoidia; order DSTF01; family JACRBR01; genus JACRBR01. The sequence continues at coordinate 1,509 of DATECV010000075.1, forward strand.
CTTCTTGTAGAGCCCCGTTTTTCTCCCTGGATCACCAGATGGGCCCGATATCCGCGAGTCGCGCCACCCGGACCCGGCGCCACGATCTACTTGCCACCAGATTGAACTCCTGTGCCGGTGTGTTTGACCGTCGGCCGGCCGCCCCGCGCAGTCACTGCAAAGGGACACGTTGAACCACGGGGACATGCTGCTCGCGTTGCGGTCGAATACCACACGCATTCGTGCTTCAGCGACCACTCGGCGCCGAGCGTGGAAGAAACACCCTGCCGTTCCCACGAATCAACTCATAGTTGGCCTCGTTGGTCCGTCAATGGCCCGATAGATCACGCGCGCCTGCGGCGTTCCACGACTACGCCGAACAGGGCGATGGCGGCCAGTCCCGCGACGATTGCCACGAGGACGACGACCGCTGGTGCGAAGGATTCAGGCCCCTCGGGGATCTTCTCGCCGGAGATCTCAAGGTCGACGAACTGCGACACCGACTTCATGCCATCGCGCTGACCGTCGCTGCCGTCCCAGACGGCGAAGGCCGCGTTCGCCTTGCCACCGGGCGCGAACGCTGGCGCGCCCTCACCGCTCTCGAGCGACCGGACGAAGAGCACGCGCCAGCGTCCATCCTTCCAGCGGCCGACGCCGCCAACGTCTTGTACGTCGGCGTGGGTGAGCGTGCCGAACTGAGCGGCGACGAGGTTCTCGACCGGAGACTCGTGCTCTCGCGCGGACAGGGGATTGCCGACGGCGAGGCCGGTCTGGAACACGGGATCTTCGGCCTCGGGATAGTAATCCACCTGCATGTCCGGGTAGGCGGCAGCAAGACCGACGTCGATCTCCTGCTGCCAGTCGGCCTTCCAGTGCCAGATGTTGACGCCGGCGGCCGGGTCACCCATGCAGAACGACGGGAGTCGGCTGACCCCGGCCGCCGGGAACTCCACTGCGGCGGCGTCGGTGAACGAGGTGGTGGTGTCGACGGCTGTGTCCTGCGTGTCGTCGGACCATTCGCTGAGGACGTACAGCCGCTTGCCATCGTGGGCGGCGCGCAGTTGGATGGCGGCGACCGTGCCGCCGCCCATGGGACGCGTGAGGTTCTGCGTCGAGAGCGCGACCTCCACGGGTGGAATGTCGTTCCAGAATGTGGCGAAGGGGTCGTCGCGAGGGACAGAGGCGGCCGCCCGGACCTGCACGATCTGGGCCTGCGAGGAGGCGGGCATGATGCCAAGCAGACCGGACACGACCGCCACAAGCGCTGCCGCGAGGACGATCGCAATGCCTGCGGCGAACCCGCGTGAGCGGGCTCTACGACGGATCATCATATTCCGCCTCCAGTTTGCTCTCCCGCCATGCAAGGCGCCTCGCCGCCGATTGATTCGTCCGGCCTGTACGGCTCGTCCGGCAGAGGCTTCGGCGCCCCGGCCCGCAAGTGGCGCCGTTCCCACGCCAGGAACGCTTTCAAGAGCGCGCCGGCGGCGCCGATGACCCCGGAGGGATCGGCGGCCATCATGCGGTCGCCAACTGCGCAGCCCCAGCGCCCCACGTGGTCGCGAACGAACGCGCGTTCAGCATTCCTGCAGATGGCGACCTGCGTCCGTGCGTGATGTTCGAGCGCGTAGGCCTCCTTGAGTGCGAGCAGGTACGCGAACTCCAACTCAATGGCCAGCGTGTCGGGCCGTTCGCCGTGCGCCTCCACGCCGAATGCGCGGTAGAAACCCGCGATGTCCGCCATCTGCTCAGACACCTGGAACAGGTGCTTTGCCGTGTATGCCGTCTCGTACCCTGGGCAGAGGGTCGAAGTCGTCATCGTGAACACGGCTGTGTGCGCGCGTTCCAGTGCTTCGTCATCGTGCGCCTCGAGGAGGGCACGCAGGTGCTGGACCCGGTTCGCGATGTCCGAGCCGATGACGCCGGCGGCAACAGTGGCGGTTTCGACGACGCCACGTAGGGCCGCACACGTATCGGGCGTCGGGTAGTCGCAGGCGAGCGAGAGCAGCCGGTAAAGGATGGCCCGGCTCAGTGTCAGTTCGTCGGCGGCGATGGTGGACTTCATGAGGCTCGTCCTCCTAGATGGTGTTCAGGTACTTCGGCCCGCGGTCGTGCAGCGGCTCCATCACGCTCTGCCGCACGACCTCCTTCCCGTTCCGGTCGAAGCCGACGACGGTGTCATTGAAGAGCTCCATTGTCTTCCCGGCGACGTTCATCTCAGCGATCTTCTCACCGTCAATGACTTCGAAGCGGTAGACGATGCGCTGCGCCGTTCGGAAGAGCTGGAGTACTGCCTGAAGCCGCCTTGAGGGCGCGCCATAACGCTCGATGGCGAGATCGACGCCCGGGCCGAACATCTGGTGCAGATAGGGCCGCGGCACCCACCGCGGCGGAATGTAGTAGATGTTGGGTTCGGTGCCGAATTGCGGGTAGAGCGGCAGCGCCACCTGCTCCTCGCGCACCATGTAGTACAGCGGGTTATCCGCGTTGACCGCCCACTTGCCATCCGCGCCCACTTCGACCAATCCCTGCAGCCGGATCTTACCGACGCAGGCGGACATGCAGCGCGTCTCCATCGGTTCGCCGCCCGAGAGCGGGTCTGTCCCTTCGATGCGCGGATAGCACCCGATGCACTTCTCCGACACGCGTGTGGTGCTGCGGAACATGGGCTTCTTGTACGGGCATTGTTCGACGCACTTGCGGTAGCCACGGCAGCGCTGCTCGTCAATGAGGACGATGCCGTCTTCAGGGCGCTTGTAGATCGCGTTGCGCGGACAAGCCGCAAGGCACGCCGGGTAGGTGCAGTGATTGCAGATGCGCTGGAGGTAGAAGAACCACGTGCGGTGCTCGGGGAGGCTCGTCGCCTGAAGCTCGCTCTCGCGGCGGTTGCGCGGCGTGTCCTCGAAGATGTTGGGAGCGGTCCACTCATCGTCCGTGGGGAGGTAGCCGATCGCTTCCTCCGTCTTGCCGAGCGCGGCGGCCGCCTCGAAGATGGTCTTGCCGGCGAACTGGCCGTACGGCGCATCCGGCGTTGCGGGCTGGCTATCCCAGTTCTGCCCGCCGGGATCCGCTTTGTCGAGGAGCCTAAGGGTGTTTACGTCCCAATGGTGCGGGTAGCCACCGTAGGGCTTCGTCTCGACGTTGTTCCACCACATGTGCTCCTGACCCTCTGAGAAGGTCCAGGTGGACTTGCACGCCATGGTGCACGTCTGGCAGGCGATGCAGCGGTTGATGTTGAACACGGCCGCGAACTGCCACTTCGGGTGCGCTTCCGGGAAGCGGTAGGTCATCGGGCGGCCGAGTTGCCAGTTGTATACGTCAGGCATGACGGACCTCTTGCGCCGGAGCGACGCCCAGCACGTCGTCGAGCAAACCGCGGACGAATGCGCCGCCGCGCTGGTGGTAGACGGCGTGCGTCCCGGCGAAGCGCGGTTCTTGGAATAGTCGCAGGATGCGCTCGCGGCTCCAGCCCATCATCGCGTACTCCTCGATGAAGGTGCGCGCCATGGCCGCGGCACCGTCGTATCCCGGCGGGCCGTCGACGAACACCGCGGTCGCCTCGAACGGGTCTTCGGCTTCCGCCCCCTTGTGGAACTCCGCCATTGCCTAACTCCTCACCACGTTCACCGTGCTGCCGTCCAGGTAACGCTCCATGAAGTCGTCCTCACCTCCGGGAGACATGCCGGTGGTGCTGGGCGTCCAGACGCCCTGGCCGCCCATGCCGCCGGGTTCTGCCTTCGTGATGCGAACGAGCGTCTCCTTGGGAACGGTGTTAATCGCGTGGTTGTCGGCCTCGCCGCCAAACATGAACGATGTTGCGATCTTCTTCTTGTGGAAGAGGGTGTCCGTCTGGTGCATCGGCATGGCCCAGTCGCGCGTGATGCTCTGCTGCGACCCGTAGCGGAAGCTCGCCTGGTAGCCGGTGTCCTCCGACACCGCGCGCCCGTCCGCGCGCGTCTCGTGGCCCTTCACGGATTTCTCCGTCGCGAGGAAGGTGCCGTGCTTGGTCATGACGGTGTGGTAGGGATATGCCGGGTTGTACCTCACGCGCAGCATGAGGCGCGCCACGCGGTAGAACGGGTCCTCCGGGTTGTCTTCGTAGCCCGGGTAAGGCCGGTCTGCGGGGTTAGCGTCGACGTAGACGTAGTCGCCGTCGGCGAGCCCCAGGTCGCGAGCGGCCTGCGGGTTCATGTGCAACTGCTGGTCGCCGACCCCAGGCTGGCGCTTGTCGATGCGGCGCGGATCGCCGAAGTTGCTCGCCCAGATGACGTTCCAGTCGGTCACCGCCCAGCCCGAGTGCACGGTGTGGCGCGTTTTCGGCGTCAGGCAGTAGAACTGGAAGCCCTGCTCCCAGAGAGGGTTCGTGGTGTTCTTCACCTCGCTCCAGGGGAGCCGGACGTTGCGCACGGTGCGCTTCTCGGCGTCCAGCTCGTCGCGAGGGATGCCGTAGTCCTCCGGCCGGATGAGCTCGTTCGAGCTGACGATGACGTTCGGCAGATACGGGGTCGCCTCCGGCCCTTCCCGGTGGACGATGAAGTTCTCGCCGTACTCGATCGCCTCCGGGATGTCGCAGTAGGAGTTGATGCGTCCGGTGTCCGTCCAGAACGGGTCGTTGTCGTGGATCTGGTCCCAGAACGGGATGCGGGGATACGTGCGGAACATCATCAGGGCCGCGCCGGGCTCGCCGTAGCGCCCGTCGAGGATGTCCTGCACCTTGTAGCCCTTGGTCGGCGCCGATGCGTCCAGCAGCCGCTGCAGGTAGACGCGGCCCTTACCCTCCAGCGCGAACTTCCAGTAATCGGCGATCCGCTGCTCGCCAATCTCCTCGGATAGCTTCTTCGCCACCTCGGCCATGATCCGCAGGTCATCCTTGGTGTCGTTGAGTGGCTTCAGGCCGGTCTGGCCCCAGATCTGGAGGAACGGGTTGGAGCACGAAGCCGTCACCTCCAGTTCCTGGAACTCGGGCCACGAGTTCGCCGGAAGGATGACGTCGGAGTATTCGCAAGACGAGGTCATCTCGATATCCTGCGTGACGATCATGTCGATCTTCGGGTTGACGTCGCGGAGCATGTAGTACGCCCATTTGGCGTTGTTGAATAGGTTGACGTTCGTCGTCCAGATGACCTTCGTGGGCGACGGCATGTGCGTCTTGCCGGTGAAGACCTTGCGCCCGTTCTTGGGCGTGTCGACGATCAGCGCCCGGTCGCCGTGATCCCAGTACGCCGGCTCTTCGTCCCGGGTGTACGCATGCGCCTTGATGTCGGAGCCCGACGCGTTCTCGTCGAGGTTCATGTCGAACGGGTCCTCAGCGATCCAGCCCTTGAAGCCGGGTCCGGACTCCGGCGTGGACTGGAAGAGGGCGGCCTTGTAGTTTCCGGCCCAGGAGTGGCTGCCCGCCCCGGGAAGGCCGATATTCCCCGTGAGCATGAGGGGCAGGTAGGTCGCGCGGTTGTGCAGCGTGGCGTGGAAGTAGTGATTCACGCCCTCGCCCGTGTGGATGGAGACGGGCTTCATCGTCGCGATGTCATCTGCCAGCCGCTGGATCAACTCCTTCGGCGCGCCCGTGATCTCCGCCGTCGTATCGAGGTCGTAGTCTCGCAGGTGGTCCCGGTACGCCTCCCAGAGCGTCAGGACCGCCGCGCTGGTTCCATTCGCGAGCTGGATGGTCGCGCGATAGTCGAGCGCCGGGTCGATGTTCGCCGCCTTCATGCGCTCGCCCAGGTCGTCCCGGGTGATGGCGCGGAGCTGGCCGCTCGTGGCGTCGAAGACGACGTAGTCACCGAGTTGCGCGTACTGCTCCTTCGTCAGACCCTGCCTGGTGAAGCTCGGGCCGTCGGCGGCCAGGCTCTGCTGGTACCCGGAGAAGACATCGGCCGCGGACAGCCGCTTTAGTGTGTCGGTGCGGATGAGGAGCGGCAGGTCCGTGTACTGCTTGACGAAGTCCGCGTCGTACCTGTTCTCCTCCATGAGAATCCGCGTGATGGCGAGGAAGATCGACGTGTCGGAAAGGCCCGGCCGTACCGGAATCCAGTAGTCGGACTTCGTCGCCGGGGGGCTGTACTCCGGGCAAATCGTCACGATCTTCCCGCCACGCTCCAGCGCATCATGCAGAAAGTGGGATTCTGGCATCTTGTTCTCGACCAGGTTCTTGCCGACCTGGATGAGCAACCTGCTATAGCGCAGGTCATTGAAGTCGACGTCCGAGTTCTGCAGCCCGTGGACGAAGGGATGGCCCGGCGCCTGGTCTCCGTGCCACGTGTAGTTAGACCAGTTCCGCCCGCCCTTTGCCTGATCGTGCTCGACGCCGCGCACATGCACATCGAGCAACGCCAGCGTGTTGGACATCCGGTACATGCCGTACTTGCCGATGACGCCGGTCAGGCCCATGCCGCCGCGGAGCTTCATGGTCTGCGTGCCAGCGCCATGCATGTCCGTGATCATCTCGGGCTGGTAACCCTCGGCGGCGAGGAGCCTGGCGCCTTCCTCTCCGCTGTAGGTGCGCGCGACGTTCACGAGACCCCGGGCGACGTACGACGTGGCTTCGTCCCAGCTGGCGCGCACGAACGTGTCCGTGCCGCGCGACGCGAACTTGTACGTGGCCCGGTTCGCCGGCGTCAGCTCCGGGAAGCCGTCGTCGGCCCAGCGCTTCCAACCCTGGCGGACCATCGGGAACTTCAGCCGGTAGGGGCCGTACAGGCGGCGGGTGAACGTGAAGCCCTTGAGGCAGCCGCGCGGGTTCCAAGCAGCCGTGGCGGCGTTGCCGAGTTGGTCCTGGTAGCGATGAACGTCGTAGTTCTGCTCGATCCGCATGAGCACGCCGTTGCGCGTGAACGCTCGGAGGCGACAGTTGTGCGTGTCGTTGGGCGCGCAGACGTAGGTGAAGGTATCGTCGTAGCGATACTGATCGCGATAGACCTTCTCCCAGTCACGATTTGGGTACGACTCCAGTGGGTTGGCGACGTTGACGGGCACCTGTAGGTTGCGCAGGTAGGGGAATGCTGCGGCGCCGACGGCCAGCACCGCTCCGCCTTTCAGGAAATCTCTTCGTGAAACTCGTTTCATCGTACTTCTTCCGCTAGCGCACCAGACTGCCGGCTGATGTGAGGGTCCCTCGTGATTCGGGTGTTCCCGCTCCAAGCTCCGCGCGCTTCGGGTCGGCGGCGACTACCGCCCGCGATGACTCCGGTCCAAGCACCAGGATGGTCATCCCGAGAATCGCCGCGAGGTTGTACTGGGTAACCGTCGGCTGGACGCCTGCGACCAGGAGCAAGGCCATGGCGAAGGCGAGGTGCTTGGCGCCGGGTTGGGCCGCGAACGTGACGGCGGCCGCGACCGCCGCTCCCGCGGCGACCACGTATACGGGAAGTGGAAACGACATGGTGACGCCGGCACCCCAGAGCGACAGGATCGCGATGGTCGAAGGCGCGCGCACCCAGGCTGCGCCGACAGCGAGCGCGACGGCGGCGCCGACGAGCAGGGCGGGGCGACCGGTTCGCTGATGCCAAGGGTGGGCGCCAATGAATAGCATGAGAGGGGTCATCACGACCGCCGCTTCGGCGATGGTCAGTGACGTTGCGACGCCGGGCAGCGCGTCCTGGCTGAGGTCGCCAACGCGCGCCGCTATCAGGGGGTACTGCCCGGCAAGCAGTGCCACGCCCGCCGAGAGGGCCGCCAGGCGGAACGGCCACGGACTGGCGCCCGCCGCGACGACGCCCAGGAGAAGCGCGAGGATCCCTCCGTACACGGCGTTGACCGTCAGGCCCAGGCCAGGATCATCCCAGCGGATGGTCATGCTATCGAGGACAACCAGAGCGAGGAGCGCGGCACCCAGTAACTGCCGACCGGTGTCCCGGGACGTGACGAGATGCAGCCCAGCGGCGATGGCTGCGAAGGCCGCGAGCACCATCACGTACCGGAAGGCGCCGTCACCGATAGCGGTGGCGCCCTGGTAGACCGACATAACCGATTCATCTTTGGGAATGTGGATACCGACCCGGTAGACGATGCGCTCGAACAGGAGGTCGACGACCCCAGCGACGCTGAGCGCGGCCACGGGAAGCGCGACCGCGAGGGGATACGCGGCCTGGTGGGGGCCGATGCCACTTCCGAACGAGGGTTCCTCTGCCTCCGGAGGGGCAAATGGACCTGGCTGCATGTCCCCTCGACCACTCTGATGAAGTCTTGCGGCGCATGCCGCGCACGTCATAGCAGAGCTTAGTGGAGGTTGGAAGAGGGCGTAGAGCCACAGGGGGGCCGAGGTTACGGGCCGTTCGGCATATTTGTGCGATCTCGCACAAATCGGGGACCCTACTGGGGATTATCGAGCCGTAGGCGGAGACCCACTGCCCTCCGACAGCGCGCTGATTCGCCCGGCCCTCAAGACACCGGTTCGTCAACCGGCTTATGGGAACCTCACGCACCACCGATCATCGGCGACACGATGTTCTATGATCGGGTGCTGCGGCAGGAATCTTGAGCCGTAGCTTCAGACCAAGGTCGAGATGCGGGCCTTCAGGCCAGTCCCGGGTCGGTGATCATCCGGCCCTGCGGCGCGTACTCCTCCGCAACGGTCACCGGCGACTCACCCGCCAGCAGCGCCTTGATCGCGGGCAGCGCCGCCACCGCGGCCGCGACGCCGGCTTCCAGGCAGTCGACCTGGCGTGAGGGCGAATTCCCCAGCAGGTGGGCGATCTGCGGCCGCAGCACGATGTCCGCCGAACGGCGGGCCTGCAACTCGGACGATACCGCCCGCACCGTGAACGGCACCCCCGCCAGCGTCCGCCGCAGCGAGACGCGGTCCAGCAGCGAGGCGGCGCGCACGGCGCTGGTGCGTAGGCGCTCGGGAAGTTGCAGCGGCTGGCCGATCTCGATGGCGACGACGATGTCCGCGCCCAGCGCGTACGCCTCGTTCACCGGCGCCGCGTCCCAGAACCCGCCGTCCAGCAGGATGCGGCCCTGGTGCGCCACGGGCCGGGCGATGACCGGGATGGCGATGCTGGCCTCGATGGCGTCGATGATCGGCCCGCTGGTGAGAGCGATGGGCTCGCGCGCGACGATGTCGGATGCGACCGCGGCGTACGGGATGGGCAGGTCTTCGATGTGGAACCCGGCCAGGGCCTCGTAGAACATGCGGGCCAGACGGTTGTTGGCGCGGACCTTCAGGCGCTGCCGGAAGAACGCGTACACGTCGCGGTGCGGCGTCGTACGGATGCCGTCCTCGATCTCGTGGGGCGAGCGCCCGACCGCCACGATGCCGCCGTACAGCGAGCCGATGCTGGTGCCGGCGATGACGTCGGGTGCGATGCCGGCGTCGGCCAGGACGCGCATCGCGCCGACGTGCGCGGCGCCCTTGGTGCCCCCGGCGCCCAGCGCCAGCCCCAGCTTGAGTGTTCTCATAACCCCAGTCCCCCAGTCGCGCGGGGAGTAACCCTACATAAAGAATCGTGCGCGGATTGTCGGACATGACACCCGGGGCCGTCAACGCCGGTCGTCAATTCTGGCCCGTCGAATCTGCGCGCGGTCTCTGGGAGAAGCGTATCACGAATCTGTGACCGCCCGATTGCCGTCTGGGCCATTCCGGCATGCCATGTGGCACGAGCCGCGACGCCGGCCGCCAGCGTCTTGACGCTCCCGGGTGCAGGCGTATGATTGGCCCACACCCCATTCACTCTGTGTGGCGTTCCCGCCCCGGCTGAAGGGGGGAACGCCACACAGCCTCAAACCCCGCACCGGGGGAGCTGTACCAAGGACAATCCACGGCCGGGGCGGCTGTGTCAGTTCCGGGAGGCGCCGATGGCCACCTACGTCGTGCTCTACAAGTTCACCACTGAGGGCGCGAAGAACATTCGCGAGACCATCAAACGCGCCGGCCGGATCCGCCAGCAGAACGCGCGCGTCGGCTTCAAGATCCGCGACGTGTTCTGGCTCCAGGGCCAGTACGACATGATCGCCATCGTGGAGGCGCCGTCGGAAGAGGCGATGATGGGCGCCATGCTCAACGTCGTCGCCGCCGGCAACGTCAGCAGCATGACGATGCGCGCGTTCGATTCGATGGAGATGTCCCGCGTCCTGGCACAGACCGTCGGCCTGGGCGACGAAGACGACCGCCCCGCCCGCAAGAAGGCGGCCGCGAAGAAGCGCTAGGGTCGCGACTCGCGGACGATCAGACCTTTACGTTCACGTCAGGGTGCGCTACACTACGCCCGCCATGCAGGGGCGCAAGCTTCCCGTCACAATCCGTCTGTTGTCATTCGCCTGGGCCTATAAGGGCCGCTTGGCGTTGGCCGGCCTCGCGCTGACCGGTCTCACCACGTTCCAGCTTGTCGGGCCGCAGCTCGTCTCCTACGCGATCGACGCCGGCATCAACCCGCAGAAGATCGACGGCCAGCTCGAGGTTGACGGCAGCACGCGCACCCTCATGATCGCCGCGGTGCTCATCATCGGCGCCGCCGTCGCGCGCGGCGTGTTCCAGTTCCTGCAGACCTACACGGGCGAGTTCGTTGCCCAGCGCGTCGCCTACGACATCCGCAACAGCATCTACGACCGCCTGCAGCGCCTCAGCTTCGCCTACCACGACAAGGCGCAGACGGGCCAGATCATGCAGCGCGCCACGCAGGACGTCGAGGGCATCCGCATGTTCATGAGCCTGGGCGTGATCCGGCTCGTGTACGTCTTCGTGCTCCTCATCGCCACCCTCACCGTCATGGTGCTCACGAGTTGGAAGCTGGCGCTGGTGAGCTGGATCTTCATCCCGCCGACCGCCGCCATCTCCATCCGCATGACCACGCTGCTGCGGCCCATCTGGCTCGAGGTGCAGAACCTGCAGGGCCGCCTCGGTGTCGTCCTGCAGGAGAACCTCAGCGGCATGCGCGTCGTGAAGGCGTTCGGACGCGAGCAGGAGGAGCAGGCGAAGTTCGACAACGAGGCGCAGGAGCTGTTCAACTACTCCTACCGGACCAACCGCATCCAGGCGACGTTCGGACCCATCCTGAACGGCGTCTGGGCGATCGCGATGGTCGCCACGGGCTGGTTCGGCGCCTACCAGATCCTGCACGGCCAGCTCACGGTCGGCGACCTGGCCAAGTTCATGCTGTACCTCGCCATGCTGCAGATGCCTGTGCGTAGCATCGGCTTCGTGACCATGTTCTGGGCGCGCGCCTCCACGTCCGGCCAGCGCATCTACGACATCCTGGACGCCGAGTCCGCGGTGAAGGAGAAGGCGGGCGCGCCGAACCTCGCCGACGTGCGGGGCCGCGTGCGGTTCGAGGACGTGTCGTTCGGCTACGACGCGATCAGCCCCGTGCTGCGCCACGTGGACATCGATGCGGAGCCCGGCCAGGTCATCGCCCTGCTGGGCCAGACGGGCTCGGGCAAGACCACGGTGGTCAACCTGATGCCGCGGTTCTACGACGTGACCGGCGGCGCGATCACCATCGACGGCACGGACATCCGCGACGTCACGCTGGCGTCGCTGCGGCGCGCGTTCGGCATCGTGCAGCAGGACGTGTTCCTGTTCTCCGCCACCATCCGCGAAAACATCGCCTACGGCGGGTACGACGCGACCGACGACGACATCGTCCGCGCGGCGAGGATGGCCCGCATCCACGAGTTCATCGAGACGCTGCCCGATGGCTACGACACCTGGGTCGGCGAGCGAGGCATCACGCTGTCCGGCGGCCAGAAGCAGCGCATCAGCATCGCCCGCACGCTGCTGCTGGACCCGAAGATCCTCGTGTTCGACGACTCGACTTCCAGCGTCGATACGGAGACCGAGTACCTCATCCAGCAGGCGCTGGCCGAGCTGATGAAGGGCCGCACGACGTTCGTCATCGCCCAGCGGCTGCGCACCGTGCGCTCCGCCGACCAGATCTTGGTCCTGCAGGACGGCCGCATCGTCGAGCACGGCCGCCACGAGGAGCTGATCACGCAGGACGGGCTGTACCGCCAGATCTACGACCTGGAGCTTCGCGACCAGGAGGAAGCGTTCGAGCGCGAGCGGCAGCACCTGGAGGCGACGCACCAGCGGGCCGCGTCGCTGGCCGGGGGAGGCGACTGATGGTCTTCTTCGGCGGCGCGGGCTCGGCGGGCGGCTGGAGCGGGGGCGGCCCAGGCATGGGCAATCTGCGCCCGAACTCCCTGAAGCGCAGCACGGACGGCTGGGACGACGACGAGCTGGGGTCTGTGTACAGCCACAAGGTCGTCACGCGGATGGCGAAAATGATCGCGCCGTACCGGTCCCGGCTGTTCATGGCGGTAGTGGGCGTCCTTGGCTTTGCTACGGTGACCCGCCTCATGCCGCTGGCCGTCGCGGGCCTGATCGGCGCCGCGACCCACGGAAACATGGACCGGCTGAACGCCTGGGGAGCGGCCTACATCGCGATGGCCATCGTATCCGCCGGCTTCTTTTACATACAGATGACGTCAACCGGCTGGATCGGTCACCGCCTCCTGCTGCGGCTCCGGAAGGACATGTTCGGCCATCTCCAAAAGCTCTCGCTGCGCTTCTACGACAACAACGAGGTCGGCCGTGTCATGTCGCGCGTCACCAGCGATGTGACCTCGCTACAGGAGCTGATGACCGGAGGCATGCTCACGATTATCGGCGACATCCTGGGCATCTCGATCTCGGTCGTCGTACTGATGTACTTCGACCTGCAACTCACGCTCGTGACGTTCACCGTGATGCCGGTGCTGATCCTCACGATGGCTGTGTGGCAGGCGTACTCGCGCCGGGCGTTTGTCCGCGTGCGGCAGGCCATCGCCGTGGTCAACGCGAACCTGCAGGAGAACGTCTCTGGCGTGCGCGTCATCCAGTCGCTGTCGCGCGAGGACGAGAACGCGAAGCGGTTCGACAACATCAACCGCCAGAACCTGAACGCGAATGTGAACGCCGGCTTTCTGACCGCGGCCGTGACGCCCGCGGTCGAGGTGATCGTGGCAACGGCGACGGCGCTGGTTGTTGGTTTCGGCGGGTACCGGGTGCTGCAGGGCAACCTGACCGTCGAGGAGCTGGTGGGCTTCGCGTTGGCCCTGCAACTGCTGTTCGACCCGGTGCGCGACCTGGTCTTGCAGTACACACAGCTACAGCGCGCCATGGCCGGCGGCGAGCGCGTACTGGAGGTGCTGGACACCAAGCCGGAGCTGGAGGATGCGCCGGACGCCGTCGCCGTCGACGACATCACGGGCCGCGTCGATTTCAACCACGTCTCGTTCAACTACGTCGACGACGTGCCCGTCCTGGCCGAGATCGACCTCCACGTCGAGCCGGGCGAGACCATCGCGCTCGTCGGCCAGACGGGCGCTGGCAAGACCACCATCACCGCGCTGCTCTCGCGCTTCTACGACGTGACCGGCGGCTCCATCGAGATCGACGGCATCGACGTGCGCAAGATCACCCACGCCAGCCTCGCCCACCGCATGGGCGTGGTCCTGCAGGAGCCGTTCCTGTTCTCCGGCACGGTGGCCGAGAACATCCGCTTCGGCAGGCCCGACGCCACCGATGACGAAGTGCGCGAGGCGGCGGAGACCGTGGGCGCCGGCCACTTCGTCGAGCACCTGGAGGAGGGGTACGAGACGTACCTGCACGAGCGCGGGATGAACCTCAGCGTCGGCCAGCGGCAGCTCATCTCGTTCGCGCGTGCCATCATCGCCCGCCCGCGCATCCTCATCCTCGACGAGGCGACGGCGAACGTCGACTCGCAGACCGAGGCCGTGATCCAGCGCGCGCTGAAGACGCTGCTGGCGGGGCGCACGTCGTTCGTCATCGCCCACCGCCTCTCCACCATCCGCAACGCCGACCGCATCATCGTGCTGGAGCACGGGCGCATCGTCGAAGAGGGCAAGCACGACGACCTGCTGGCGCTGGGCGGACGTTACGCCCGCCTGTACCGCATGACGTACGAGCAGCACGCCCTAGGGAAATCAGGTAATGGAGCGCAGGCGCCATCGCCTGCGCCCACGGCGGGCAACGGTCACGGCAACGGTCACACCCCCGCCCTCAAACCCACCCCCGAGCCTGCGGGTTGATCTACGAATGGTGCGCAGCGGCCCCTGCCTGTGAACGCCCCTTGCTGTCAGGCCCGACCTAGCGTTCCCGGGGACGCGCGATGCCTGCGGGCCTTCAGAAGCCTCGCTATCGCGCGGAGTGTATTCAACGCCGCGAGCAACGACATCACCGCAGCCATGAGGCCGAGCGGCAAAATGCGAAAGCCCGAAGTTCCTTCCGTCGCGAGCACCATGATGATGAAGCCGGCGGTGACGCCCCAACTCCAGATGAAAGCGAACAACCCCGGTTCTTCAGGCGACGTCAGGTTTGATGTCGAGTCCGCGGGTACGCGGTCCTGTTGGAGGACTACTCGCAGTTGTTCGAGCAGCCCCTGGTCGCGCAGCCAGAAAACGGCCGTCGACCCGTCATGCACCTTGACGTCGACGATCGCGCGGAATCCATAACTGTTCAAGAGGGGCATGCCCCGTTCACTGATGGACGCGATGTCTGTGAGCGCGATCCACGTGGGACGGAAGCGCATCGAAATGTGGTACGGCGAGAAGATCAGTCGCCGATCGGTGAGGAACGCCTCACCGACCAGACTGTTCATCAGTCTCCGGAGCCGCGCCACTCCGCGTGCCCCGAAGGCATAGCCTGCCATGCACGACTGAGCGACGATTTCGCCCGGCTCGATGTTCACGCGCGCAAGGCGAAGCCCGCCGCCGATGTACTGCCCAGGGTGGATGGATCTCCTGCTTGGGAAGAACGCAATCCAGAGGAGGCCGGCCGTGGCAGCCATCAACGTACCTACGGGCAAGCTGGCCCACTCGCGCTGGACCGCCCCGGCCACGGCCGCAACGATCCCGACCGCTACGAATAGCAGTAGGAATGCTTTGGTGAAGAGCACCTGCCAACGGCTGTTCTCATCCAGCATTTCGGTGGAAGTATCGGCGCGGAAGCGGATCTACCCCAGCCTGATGAGCGTGTCCAGGCCTATGACGAGGCTGTCACGGGCCATCACCTCGCGGACGGCGAGCAGCACGCCGGGGATGTAGGACTCGCGGTTAGAGTCGTGGCGGATGGTCAGGGTCTGGCCCTGCGCGCCGAAGATGACCTCCTGGTGCGCCACGAAGCCGGGCAGCCTCACGGAGTGGATGGTGATGCCGTCGACCGCGCCCGCGCGTGTCGCCTCGACGGGTGTCGCCTCCGGCACGTTGCGCGCGAACGGCCGCCCGCCGCGCGCCTCCAGCATGCCGCGAGCCGTCGCGATCGACGTGCCGGACGGCGCATCGACCTTCTGGTCGTGGTGCAGCTCGATGATCTCCGCGGACTCGAAGAAGGGCGCCGCCACCTTCGCCATGTGCATCATCAGGACCGCACCCAGAGAGAAGTTCGCGGCCAGCACCGCGCCCAGCTTCCTCTCGCCGCATCGCTGTCCCAGCTTCTCGACGAACTGCTGCGAGAGCCCCGTCGTCCCGATCACCATGCGGACTCTGCGCTCCAGGGCCGCGTCGACCAGCAGCGGCGTCCAGGCCGCGTTCGTGAAATCGATGATGACGTCCGGCTCAACGGCTTCGATGGCCGCTGCGGCATCGGTGTACAGCGGCAGGGTCGCGCCGGAGGACAGCGCGAACGCATCGCCGCGCCCCAGCCCGTCGACCACGCCGGTAGGTTCGATGCCGTCGGCCGCCTCCAGCGCATCGACGATCGTGCTGCCCATCTTGCCGCCGCCGGACATCAGTACACGGATCATGGCAGTAGCGTACAGCCGCTGGCCGCCCGAGACGAGCGGCGCTCAGCGCGCTCGGGCAGGCGCGACATGCGCGAAACGAGCGGCTGCTTCCCTGCTGCCGCTCGCCCGCAACTGCCGTCTTGTCTAGACCTTCGTGGTCTACGGCATCCAGACGGAGAATCTGGCTATGCTGCCCGCTCGACGCGCTCCTGCACCGGCATCGGCTCCTCCGCTGCCTCGTGCGCGCGCTCGGCGCGGCGAATCATGCCCGCCTTCTCGGCGAACGCCTCGATGTGCCGCTTCGTCGACGCCGTCATCTGCACCGCGGCGCCGTTGACGACGATCTGCTCGCCCTCGCCCAACATGTAGCCTTCGGCGTCGTACACGCGGGCCTCCCGCACGGCGAAGAAGCTGCCCAGCACCGACCGTATCGCCTGCGACGGCTGCGCGCCGGGCGCGAACGAGACGGTGCCCTGGATCTGGAACGGCGGCGCCATCAGCAGGCACGGGGTATCGGCCGTGGCCGTGCGCACCACGTCGTGCGCGATGTGCGGCCCTTCGAAGGTCGCGAAGACGATCTCGTCCCGCCGCACCAGCAGCGGCGCGTCGACGACCAGCGGGCTCGCCGCGCGGTACAACGGCCGCACGGTGGCCTGCCGCAGCTCGATGTGGCGGGCGATGGCGGGGTTGTTGAGGTTCTCCAGGAAGCGCCCCAGGTCGCGCACGCCTTCCGGCACGCCGCTGGCGACGAACGCTGCCGTCACGACCTCGACACGCACGTCGTTTCTCGTTGCGCTGTTGCCCTCCATGCGACTCCTCCGCGGGTCCACTCCGCACGGGCCAGTCTGGGGGCTAACGCCCAGACTTCCTATGCGGCGCCTCCCCGAAACGGGGTGTCGCATCCACCGAGGGTTATTCCCTTACTCGGGCCTTGGCCCGATTCAGCGCAGCACGTACGGACGCACGGTTTCGCGCTCCGGCCAGGCCGTGGCGTCCTCGCCCACGAACCAGAATCGCGCCAGCTCCACTCGTTGCACCGTCGCCCGGTACGGCGCGCGCCCGCGCAGCGCCGGAAGCCGCTCCCGCAGCGACGTCCCCACGCCCGGCGTGCGAAACATCGCGATCGTGCAGTGCGGCAGGTAGCGTTCAACGGGGTACGGGAACGCGTCGGGCTCCCCTACGGCCTCGAGGCGCACCAGCAGGTCCCGCAGTGCCGCGATCGGCTCCACCTGCAGCACCAGCGCGTCCGGGAACACGTTCACCGGCCCCAGCCGCAGCTCCATCGGCGCCGTCCCCCGCAGCGCCCGCGCCGCCATCTCGGATGCCCGCGCCACGTCGGCCGGCAGCACGTCGCCTGGCTGGGACTTCGCGATGACCTGGAAACCCAGCGCCCGGATCGAGACGTGCAGCAGGTGTTCCGGCATCAGGTCCAGGCCGTCGATGTCAGCCAGCTCGTCCTGCAGCTCCGCGATCTCGTCCGCCACCGGCAGCTCGCCTAGCGGCGCCTCGAACACCAGCAGTTGCGCCCTTCCGCGCAGCAGCCGCTCCCGCTGCGCCTCGAGCGTCACCAGCCTCCCGCCCCCCGTGAACCACGCCCACGCCTCGTCAAAGGAAGAGAAGATCGGAGGATCTGCCATGCGCCACCTGTAAGACCGGCTCGCCTTGTCCGGGTACCCCTTTCGATAGGAAAACTAGCACTTCTGATAGTAAGTCCGTCACTGCCCGATGCGCGGGGTCACGTCACGCACCCGGTCAGCGATGGCGGAAAGACTAGCCACTGACCACTGACGACTCCCTCACCACCAGATGATGTCGTCCATCGCCTCTTCCGCCTCCTCCGACGGAAGCTCGCGCGACCACAGGTTCGTCTCCAGGTACTTCCAGCCGCTGTCCGCGAACACCATCACGATCGTGCCCTTCCGGATGCGCCCGGCGAACTTCAGCGCCGCGTGCAGCACCGCCCCCGACGACACGCCGCCGAAGATCCCCTCGCGCTGCATCAGCAGCCGCGCCCCCCGAAACGCTGACCCGCTGCGCACCAGGATCTTGCCGTCCAGGAACGACAGGTCGAGGATCGGCGGGATGAACCCGTCGGCCAGCGACTTCAGCCCCTGGAGCTGGTTACCCGGGTGCGGCTCCACCGCGATCACCCTCGTCGCCGGGTTCGCCTCCTTCAGCCGCTGCCCCGTCCCCATCAGCGTGCCGCCCGTGCCCAGCCCGGCCACCAATACGTCGACCTCCGGCACGTCCTCCAGGATCTCGGGCCCCGTCCACACGTAGTGCGCCCGCGCGTTGTGGGGGTTGCAGAACTGGTCCAGCATGAACGCCCGCTCGTCGGCCGCCATCTTTCGCGCCACGTCCATCGCGCCCGTCACGCCGGCCTCCGTCGGAACCCAGTGCACTTCCGCGCCGTACACGGCCAGCGCCCGCGGGATCTCCGGGTACACGTTCTCCGGCATCACGATCCGCGCGTGGTACCCCATCGCCCGCCCGATCATCGCCAGCGCGATGCCAGTGTTGCCGGTGCTCGCCTCGATGACGGTGTCGCCGGGCACGATGAGCCCGTCGCGCTCGGCGTGCTGGATCATGTGCTTGACGATGCGGTCCTTCACCGAGCCGGTGGGGTTCCACCCCTCCAACTTGGCGTACAACCGCACGTCTGGATTCGGCGAGAGGTGCCGCAACTCCACCATCGGCGTCTTCCCGATGGTGTGGATGATGTGCAGGTGGTGCATGGCGTCAGGGTACAGTTGACAGTGGACAGGTTACAGCGGGTTGGGCTTGCGCTCCTGTTCCGTGTCCCCTGTTCGCGTCCCCGCTACCTACAGATCGTTTTGCGGCTGGCCGTGGGCCTTGCGCAGCTCCGTCTTCAGCACCTTGCCCATCGGGTTGCGCGGCAGCTCGCTGACCACGGCGTAGTACTGCGGCGCCTTGTAGCTGGACAGGCGCTGTTTCACGTACGTCGTCAACTCGTCGGGGTCCAGCTTCGTGCCCGGCGCCGGGACGATCACCGCCTTCACCACCTCGCCCCACTCCACGTCCGGCACGCCGATGACGGCCGCCTCGTCGACGCCGTCGTGTCCCTCCAGCACCGCCTCGATCTCGCCCGTCGAGATGTTCTCGCCGCCGCGGATGATCAGGTCCTTCTTGCGGCCGGTGATGAACAGGTATCCCTCGTCGTCCAGGTACCCCACGTCGCCCGTGTGCAGCCAGCCGTCCTGGATCGCCGCGGCGGTGGCCTCCTGTTGCTTGTGGTACTCCGCCATGATGCGCGGGCCCATCACACAGATCTCGCCCTCGTCGCCAGCCGGCAGCACGTTGTTCTCCGGGTCCATGATGGCGATGACCACGTCGTCCATCCCGCGCCCCACCGACCGCAGCCGGTTCAGCTTCATCTCGCGCTCCGGCCCGGGCTCCTTCGGGATCTGGTGGTCCTCCGGGCCCAGGAACGTCATCGTCGAGGTGCTCTCGGTCTGGCCGTAGGCGTTCATCAGCCCGCACGAGAACACGTCCACGGCTTTGCTCACCACCTCGTACGGCATCGGCGCCGCGCCGTAGGTGATGAGCTTCAGCGACGAGAGGTCGTACTTCTCGAAGTCGGGGTGCTCCATGATGCGCTTCAGCATCGTGGGCACGACGAAGCTGTGCGTCACCTTCTCGTTCTGCACCGCCTTCAGCCACAGCTCCGGGTCGAATTGCGGCAGGATCACCAGCGTGCGCCCGCCCCAGACCGACGACATGATCGGCGTGACGCCGGCGACGTGGAAGATCGGCACCGAGAGCAGGGTGACGTCGGCCTCCTCCGATGGGTCGGCGGGGCTCATCGTGTTCGTGACGTAGACCGAGAGGTTCAGATACGTCAGCGCCACGCCCTTCGGCATGGAGGTCGTGCCCGAGGTGTAGATCAGTACCGTCGGCTGGCTCTCGTCTACGTCCACGAACGGCTCGTCCGGGCTGGCCGAGGAGAGGATCTCGCCGAAGTGCTGCATCCCGTCGACGGGCCTGTCGTAGCAGGCGAAGTGCTGCACGCCTTCCAGCGACGGCCGCAGCTTCGAGACCAGGTCCAGGTATCGCTCGCCCGTGAACAGCACGAAGACATCCGACGTATTGATCATGTACGTCAGCTCCTCCTGCTTCGCGCGGTAGTTCAGCGGCACGAACGTCGCGCCGATCTTTGCCGCCGCGTAGTACGTCTCGACGAACTCGACGCTGTTGGTCGACATCGCGCCGACGGGCTTGTCCGGTCCCGCACCGATGCTCTGCAGCCAGTTGGCCAGCCGGTTCACCCGGTCGGCCATCTGCTCGAACGTCACCCGTTTGTCGCCGCAGACCAGCGCCGTCCGGTCGGGCACGACGGCCGACGTGATCTGCAGAAATTCCGCTGTGTTCATGGTTCAACCCTCGGCACGGAAAATGGAACTCGGGCGATCTCCCTTGCCTCAGGGCCCCCGCCCGCGTGATGCTTGAGCGCGGATCAATCTAGCCGATCCCGACCATAACGGATAGCCCGCGATCGAAGCCCTACCGCTGCACCTTCGACAGCCGCAGCCGCACCAGGTCGCGCAGCACCTCCCACGCCTGCTGCGGCCGCACCCTCAGCCGCGAGCCCTCGACGTGCGACCAACGCACTGGCACCTGCACGATGCCGTAGCCCAGCGCCCGCGCGATGTACAGCACCTCGGCGTCGAAGATCCAGCCGCGCAGCCGCTGCCGCCCGAAGATCGCCTGCGCAGCGTCGTGCTCGAACCCCTTCATCGGGCACTGCGTGTCGTCGACGTCCGGGAGCACGCGCAGGGCCTTCCGCATGAAGGTGAACAACCGCCCCACCATCCGCCGCTGAAACGGCTGGCTCTCACGCATGTCGCTGCCGTCGGGCTGGATGCGGCTTCCCGCCGCCACCGTCGCGCCCGCGCGCAGCCGCTTTAGCAACGGCAGCGACTCCTCGGGCGGCGTCGCCAGGTCGGCGTCCATGAAGAAGACGTAGCGCCCGGTCGCCGCGAGCATCCCGGTGCGGATGGCGGCGCCCTTGCCCTTGTTCGTCTCGTGCTGCACCAGGCGCAGCGTCACGGGCACGGGCAAATCGGCCAACCGTCGCATGCGCTCGCGCGCGATCTCCGGCGTGCGGTCGCGGCTGCCGTCGTCCGCGATGACGATCTCGCTGTCGAAGTCCTGCGACGAGAGGAACGCCACCACGCGGTCGAGGCCGGCCGGCAGCCGGTCCTCCTCGTTGTAGGCGGGGATCACGAACGACACGAGTGGTTGGTCCACACCCTGCGTCTGCGTCTGCGGCTCGGTCGCCGCGATCGTCGCCGTCACGAAGCGTCCGCCCCTTTATCCGCCCCCGGCGCCGCCTCAATTCCCGCACCCTCGTTCCCGAGATCGGCGTCGCGGCGGCGCCGCACCACCGTTGGCGCGATCAGCGGCTTGCCCGTCATCTCGGCGATCGCCTCCGCCACCTCGCGCACGTCGGCCAGCCCCTCTCGCACCATCGAGCGCGCCACGACCGTGTCGCCGACGCGGAGCCGCTTGCCGCTCTCCTTCACCACGACGATCTCGAGCTGCGCGATCTCCTGCAGTTCGCCGCGCTGCCGCTCGCGCGTCAGCTCCTCGATGCGGATCTCGCGGATCTTCCAGAACGGGACCAGCTCCGTCGTGCCGACGCCCATGCCCAGGAATCCTTGCTGCCACACGCCCGACTGCTTCTCGCGCTCGAACACCACGTCAGTGCCTGCGACCGTGTATACGAACCCGATGCCGGCCAGCGGGATGCTGAGCACCGCCACGATGAGCAGCAGCGGGGCCAGCCAGAACGGCATCGTGTCCAGCCAGAGGATTATCGACACGAAGGCGCCGATGCCAAGCAGAAGCCCGAACAGCGGGAGCAGGGCAGCTGCCAGCGCCGGACGCACGTTCACCCGCCCCGGCTCGATGAAGGCCACCCGCCGGTTCAGGTACACGATGCGCTTGCCCGGCTTCTGCGGGGTTTCGGGGGCCATGTCACGGCCAGTATGCGCCACGTGCAACCCTCGGCCCACCGGCGCGATGATCGCTGGCGAAGCGCCCGCACCGCGCGCTCAGCGCCCCTCGAACACCGGCTCGCGCCGCTCCGTGAACGCCTTTACGCCCTCCACGAAGTCCTTCGACCGGAACAGCGGCAGCAACTGCAGGTACACATGGTGCACGTTCGCCTCGAACGTCTCCTCCATCCCGAGGCGCATCATGCGCTTCGTCGCCTGCACGGCCATCGGCGCGCAGGCCGCCATCTCGTCCGCCAGCGCGCGCGCTTCCGTCATCAGGCTCTCCGCCGGCACCACCTTGTTCACCAGCCCGTATTCCAGGCACTGCTGCGCGGTCAGCACCCGCCCCGTGAACGCGATCTCCGCCGCCTTCGCCCAGCCGACCAGCCGCGGCAACAGCCACGTCCCGCCGCTCTCCGGCAGCACGCCGCGCTTCGTGAACACCGCCGCCAACTTCCCGTGCTCCGAGGCGATCCGCACGTCGCACCCCAGCGCCAGATCCATGCCGTAGCCCGCCGCCGCGCCGTTCAGCGCGCAGATCACCGGCTTGTCCGTCGTGTGCAGCACCATCGGCGGGCTGTCCGCCAGGTCGAACTTCGAGGGCAGGCCGCCCGCCCCGTTAATGCTGTTGCTGTTCGCGTTGGACCCCTGCTCCTTCAGGTCCAGCCCGGAGCAGAACCCCTTGCCCGCGCCCGTCAGGATGATCGCGCGGACGCCGCTGTCCTTGTCGGCCGCGCGGAACGCGCGCGAGAACGACGACAGCATGCCGCCGCTGATGGCGTTCAGCCGCTCGGGCCGGTTCAGCGTGATCGTGGCGACGTGCCCATCGACGTCGTAGTTCAGGTCGGTGTAGCTCATGCTGGTTCTCCTTTTGGGGCTCCCTCTCGCCACGTCGTAGAGAGGGGGCGGGGGCGAGGTGGGGTGACAGCTCCCCGCCGCCATTTCGTGTTCGTCGTTGATGTGTCCTGATGGTACCTCCCGTCCCCCAGCCGGCACAGCCGCGATGGGACAGCGCATCGGCCGCCCCTCGCGTGAAGGCTGCCCATCCTCTGCGTCCTCTGTGACTCTGTGGTGAATTCCCGCTAGGCTCACCCCGTGCCCTTCGAGCGCTATTTCGAGGCCGTCGACTACCTGCAGCGCCGCCTGTGGCACGAGCTTCCCATCGTGCCCATCGAACGCGCCCTCCAGCGCCGCGTCCGTCATGTCCTGGCCCACCTGGGCGACCCCCACCTGCGCTTCCCCGTCGTACACGTCGGTGGCAGCGCCGGCAAGGGATCGACCACAGCAATCACCGCAGCGATCCTGCGCGCCGCCGGCCTGCGCACCGGCACGTACACGTCGCCCCACCTGCAGACCTTCATCGAACGCTACGACGTCGATGGTACGCTCATCGAGCCCGGCCGCTTCGCGGATCTCATCCTCGGCCTCGACCCGCTCGTGCGCCAGATGCACCTCGAAGTGCTCGACGGCGTCGGGTACGGCCGCCCCGCGCTCGTCGAGGCCGCCTTTGCCGCCGGTATGAAGCACTTCGCCGATGAGGGCTGCGCCGCCGCCGTCGTTGAAGTCGGCCTCGGTGGCCGCACGGACTGCACCAACGTCTTCGACGACAAGCCCGTCATCGTCATCACGAACATCGAGTTCGAGCACACGGAACGCCTGGGCGCGACGCGCGCCTCCATCGCCCGCGAGAAAGCCGCGCTCATCCGCGGCCGCGAGGTCTTCATCACCGCCGAACGTCACCCCGACGCGCTGGCCGTCCTCGAGAGTCGTTGCGCGGAAACCGGCGCCACCCCCTGGCGCCTGGGCGGCGAGATCCGCGTGCGGCGCCGCGACGCCCGACCCGGCGCCCCGTCCGCCGGCGAGCGGTTCGACCTGGTGTGCCCGTTGGGCCGCTTCCGGGGCCTGCACGTCGCCCTGAACGGCGCTCACCAGGCCCGCAACGCCGCGCTCGCCGCCGCCGCCGCCCTGGCCTTCGCCGACGGCACGGGCCTGCCGCTGGCCGAGGAGCACGTGCGCGCCGGCCTCGCCGCCGTCCGCCTCCCCGGCCGCATGGAGGAGGTGCAGGCCGAACCGATCGTGTTGCTGGACAGCGCCCACAACCCCGTCGAGGCCCGCGCGCTCGCCGCCGCCCTCCGCGATCGCTACCTGCGGCGCGGCGTACGCCTCCACCTCGTCTGCGGCATCCTCGCCGATAAGGACCAGGTGTCGATGGTGCGCGCCTTCGCCTCCGTCGCCGATACCGTCGTCGTCACGCAGCCCGCGCTGGCCGAGCGCGTCGGCGATCCGGGCCGCATGATCGAGCTCTTCCGCGCCCGCCTCGGTGCGAGAAATGTCGCCTTCCAGCCCGATCCCGCACGCGCCCTCGACGACGCGCTTGCCCTCGCCCGCCCCCGCGATGTCGTCTGCGTCACGGGCTCCATGTTCCTCGTGGGCGCCGTCCGCAACCGCTGGGTGCCGGAGCGCACGATCTTACAGCGCCGTTCCGCCGCGCTGGGGAGGGAATAGGGAGTAGGACTGACAGGAACAGGAGGCCAGAGTGCCAACAGCACGCTCGCACCGCGATCTGGCGGTATGACAGAAGTCGATGGATCTCGTCGCACTTGTTTACCAATTGAGCGCGAAATTCCCGCGGACGGAGGCGTTCCGCCTCACGTCGCAGATCACAGGCGCCGCCGCGTCGATCGCCGGCAACATCGCCGAAGGCAATGGGAGAAGTAGAAGAAAGACTACGCGGCCTTTGTGTCGATCACCAAGTGCTCACTGAACGAAACAGAGGCGTACCTGCTATTGGCAGTCCGTTTGAAGTACTTGGCGCAGTCTGAGGTGGAAGCCGCCCTGAGGCTCTGCGAAGAAGTGGGAAAGATGCTGGTAGCCCTGAGGAGGCGCAGCCTCCGGGCGTAGTCCACTATTCCCTACTCCCTGCGGAGGCTCAGCGGCAGGCCGACGGGGGTCGCACGAGCGACCTGGCCGCCCGCCCGCCTGCCGCGAGCAGGGCTCACGATGCGTCGGGAAGCTGCTCGACGGCGCCCGCGACGGTCGGTTCATCGTCGGGTACACCCGGGTTCATCACCTCGTCGAACAGCTCCTGCCGCATCACCTTGATGTCGCTGGGCGCTTCGATACCGAGCTTCACCCGGTCCCGCTCCACGCTCAGCACCTTCACGAAGATGTCGCCCTCGATCCAGATACCCTGTTGGACCTTCCTGACCAGAATCAGCATCCTGCTGACCTTCCTAGTGCCACCCCTCCCACACGGGGCTGCATCTCTGTAGCGACCCTCGTACTCCCCGGGCCGCTTCCTGGGCGGCCGACGCGAATCGCATATTTACCTGCGTCTACTGCTTGACATTGCGCCGATGTTCGGGCTAACTAGGGTTCGAACACCGATGCTGGAAGTCAGAACCCGGAAACACGTCGCCGCACCCATATTTCCGGAAAACTATTACCAGTATTGTAGTTCCATGATGAGCGCCTCGTCAATAGCCGGCCGCACCTTTCTCGCTGGTTCTTCGCGCGACCCTCTCATCTAGATCTACGGAGCCGCGCCGCCCCGGGTTCCTCGCCCGGCTGGCGCCCATCACCCGAGGTGCACACATGGCCGGCCAAAAGTGGGGCCTTCTCACGAACCACGCCCTCGTCCTCATCCACGTCATCGAGCATCCCCGCTCCACCCTGCGCGATATCGCCGATGCCGCCGGCATCACCGACCGCGCCGCCCTCTCGCTCCTCCGCGCCCTCGAGGCCGATAGCATCGTCTCGCGCCGCCGCGACGGCCGCCGCAATGTCTATACCGTCGACATCGACGCGCTCATGGCGCACCGCACGCACGGCTCTTACAGCATCGCACAGATCGCCAACGCGCTCTTCGCGCTCTCCGGCCGCATCCCGGGCATGGAGCTGCCACCCGGCATGCAGATCACGCGGGGTGACGGCGCCGGAACCGTCTGACCTACTCGACCGTGAGGTCTGACCACATGCCGCGCTGGTAGTGGTCCACCGTGCTCTCTCCCTCGCCGATGCGGATGAGGCACGCCAGCCGGTACGTCCCGGGCTCCAAATCAACGATCGCCGCGCCGCCCTGCTGCGGCTCGATGGGGTCGATGCCGGCCACGCGCTCCATGCTCCCGTCCGGCTCCACCCGCAGCACGTTCAGCTCGTGCCGCATCGTGCTGCTGATGTTCGTCGCGATGATGCTGACCCGTCCCGCCTCGATCGCATCCTCGCTCGGCGTCACCGAGTACTCCACCAGCGTCACCGCCAGCGCCGCGCCCGTCTGGTCCGCCGGGGTGCCCGTTGCCGCGTCCGCGGCGTCCTGCGTGGCCGCGGCCGTGCCCGCCCGCAGCGTCACCGTCGAAGCTGTGCCGTCGGCCGCCGTGCAGCGGATCGAGTACTCGCCCACGCCCTGCGGCAGCTCGTAGAACGCCTCGCCCTCGGCCTGCGGCTGGATCATCAGCGGCTCCAGGCGTTCGTCGTCGTCGGTGATGCGGTAGATCTGCGTCGAGTCGTTCTGGATCTGCAGGTGTGCCGTCCGTGCGGGCTCAACCTCGACGTACGCCGGCCGGCACCCCGTCTCCTCGATCGTGATATGGACGTGGCGCACGTCCGAACCCTCGGCGCACGCCGCCAGCACGGCCACCGCTGCGAGCAACGCCGCCACAAACCCCGCGAACCGCATGCGCGTCCTCCCCGGCACCCCCGCGCCGCCGAAAGCCTATCGGTTCCAGGTTCTACGTTCCCGGCCGGGCCTCAACGATGACGTACCAACGTCCAACGCCCAATCTCCAGTCGCCAGCTTCCAGCTTCCACGCCGTCGCGCTACCTTGCCCGCGTGAAGGCACTCTGGTTCCGCTTCCTCGACTGGTTCTCGCGCCGTTTCGGCATCGGTCGCACGCCCGTCCCGCGCGAGCCCGTCAGCGTCCGGCCCATCGCCGTCGTCCGCAACGGCGTGAAGGTCCCCCGGCCCGACGGCTGGGAGCAGGTCCGCTCGACCATCATCGTCCGCGAGGACCTGGCCGGCGCGCTCGAGGGCATCGACGGCTACACCCACATCATCGTCGTCTTCGCCTTCAACAAGGTGCCCGAGTCGGAGCAGCGCCTCCGCGTCCGCGTGGGCGGCGACGACCGCGTGCCAGAGCAGGGCGTCCTGGCCACGCGCAGCCAGCGCCGCCCCAGCCCCATCGGCGTCTCCGCCGTGCGGCTCCAGCGCCGCCGCGGCAACGTGCTCTGGGTCGAGGGCCTCGACGCCATCGACGGCACGCCCGTGCTCGACATCAAGCCGTACTTCCCGAACTACGACGCCGTCGCCACGGCCGGTATCCCCGACTGGGCCCGGTCCATGGCAAAGGAGGGCTGACATGCCGGAGGAACCCCGCGTCGCCGTCGTGACCGGCGCCAGCAGCGGCATCGGCGCGGCCACGGTGCATCGCCTGCGCGCCGAGGGCTTCGCGGTCATCGCCGGGGCTCGCCGCCTGGACCGCCTGCGCGAGGTCTGCGAGCCCGCCGGGGCGACCGCGCTGGCCCTCGACGTCACCGACCCCGCCAGCGTCGAGGCCTTCTGCGAGCAGGTCCCCCGCTGCGGCGTGCTGGTGAACAACGCCGGCGGCGCGCTCGGCCTCGAGCCCATCGCAGAGTCCGTCGACGAGCACTGGCGCACCATGTGGGAGACCAACGTCTACGGCCTGATGCTCATGACGCGCGCGCTGCTGCCGAAGCTCATCGCCTCCGGCAACGGTCACGTCGTGAACATCGGCTCCATCGCCGGCATCGAGACCTATCCCGGCGGCGCAGGCTACACCAGCGCGAAGCACGCCGCCCGCGCCATCTCCCACACCCTGCGGCTCGAGCTCGCTGGCAAGCCCGTGCGCGTCACCGAGATCGACCCCGGCCTGGTCGAGACCGAGTTCAGCGTCGTGCGTTTCGATGGCGACCGCGATCGCGCCGCGAAGGTCTACGAAGGCATGACCCCGCTCACAGCCGGCGACATCGCCGACTGCGTCGCATGGGCCGTCACCCGCCCCCGCCACGTAAACGTCGACGAGCTAGTCGTCCGCCCGCTGGCTCAGGCCCGCGCCACCATCGTCGCCCGCAACGTGGGCTTATGACACCGGTGCCAGCGCGCCCACGCAAACCGCAGCGCGGGGCCTTGAACCCGCAGGCCTCTGTAGCTAAAGCCCCAACACTCACCAAAGGTCACGCTGAGCGCAGCGAAGCAACATGCAGTGACGGCTACGCCTCCTGACCCTGGCGCGATCCTCTCGAG
>DATECV010000076.1:0-11137 GCA_035286725.1 Dehalococcoidia bacterium
GCGTGGCAGACACTTTGCGAACGAACGACGACGAACCTCCACAGGCACCACCCTTCGTCCTGGCTGACGACTTGAGGCGCGCTTCGCCGCGATCTTCGGTGTCCCCCGAATGAACCAACGCTGGACCGCCATCATCATGGCCGCGGGCGCGGGCACCCGCATGCGATCGTCGCTGCCGAAGGTCGCCCACCCGATCGCGGGCCGTCCACTGGTGCGCCACGTCATCGAAGCGGCGCGCGCCGCTGGAATCGACGACATCGTGGCCGTCGTCGGCGTGGACGCAGGAGCCGGCGCCGTGCGCGCGGCCGCGGGCGATAGCGTCCGGTTCGCGGTGCAGCCTCAAGCGCTCGGCACCGGCCACGCGGTCGAGTGCGCGCGAGACGCCGCCGTAGGGGCGGAATGCGTCCTCATCTTGAACGGCGACGTGCCGCTGGTCCTGCCTTCGACGCTGCGGCGGCTGATGGCGGCCATCGAGAACGGACGAGCGGACCTGGCCGTGCTCACGGCGAAGGTGCCGGTCGAAAGCTACGGCTTCCTGGAGCTCGACGGCGATGCGGTGACGCGCATCATCGAGACGAAGGAGACCGAGGGCATCGACCGCGCGGAGCCGCGGCTCATCAACGCCGGGCAGTACGCTGTCCGCGCCTCGTGGCTGTGGCCGCACCTCGCACGCATCGCGCCCGCGCCGAACGGCGAGCGCTATCTCACGCAGCTGGCGGCGATGGCGCACGACGAGGGCAACCCGGCGGTCGCCGTCGTGGCCGAGGCGCCGGTCGAAGTGCGCGGCATCAACGACCGCGTGCAGTTGGCGGAGGCCGAAGCGGCGATGCGGGATCGCATTTTGCGGCGGCACATGCTCGCCGGTGTCACGGTCGTCGATCCGGCGAGCTCGTACATCGACGCCGGCGTCTCGATCGGCGCCGATACCGTGATCGAGCCGCAGACGCACCTCCGAGGCGACAGCTCGATCGGGGCGGAGTGCGTCATAGGTCCCGGGGCCGTCGTCGCCGACTCCGCGCTGGGCGACCGGTGCGTCGTGCGGTCGTCGACCATCGAAGGATCGACGCTGGAGGACGGCGTAGACGTGGGGCCGTACAGCCACCTGCGGCCCGGCACGCACTTGTGCGAAGGCGTCCACATCGGCAACTACGCCGAGGTGAAGGCCTCGCGGCTGGGCCCCGGCACGAAGATGGGCCACTTCAGCTACATCGGTGACGCCGAGGTCGGCGCGGACGTGAACATCGGCGCGGGCACGATCACCGCGAACTACGACGGCGCCCGCAAACACCGGACGACGATCGGCGACGGCGCGTTCATCGGGAGCGACACGATGCTCGTCGCCCCGGTGAACATCGGACGCGGAGCGCGCACCAGCGCGGGGTCGGTTGTGAACCGCGACGTGCCGGACGGCATGATGGCCGTGGGCGCACCCGCCCGCATCCGCTCGCCGCAGGCGGACGCCACCGATCAGGAGGGACCAGAAGCTGGACGCTGATCAATCACTGGGCGTGGCGATTCTGGCGGTGGCGTTGCTGCTGGTTGTGCTCGTGGCTGCGTCGGAAGCGGCCGTGGCCTCGGCCAGCCGCCTCCGCCTCGCGACGATGGCGGGCAAGGGCAACTCGCGCGCCGCGCGGCTGCACGCGTACGCCGAGCGGCGAGCATCCACGCTGGCGGCGCTGGCGCTCGCGCGGACACTCGGGTTGGTGCTGGCCACGGCGCTGGGCATCTTCCTCATCACCGAAGCGCGCGGGCATACGTGGGGCATCCTCATCGTGACGGCGGCCGGCGTGCTGGCCGTCATCGCCTGCCTCGACGCGCTTCCACGGCTGCTCGTCTCCGGAGGCCCCGAATCCTGGGGCATGCGCCTTCTCCCCGTCATCAACCTCTTCAGGACCGTGTTCGGGCCTCTGGCGGTAACCATCAACCGCGCGCTGGGCGGCGTCGTCCACCGCAACGGCGACGAGCGGCCGGACGAAACGGCGGAGCTGCTGCGCGAGGCCGACATCGACACCGGCGGGGAGCCGCTGGAGGAGGACGAGCGCCAGATGATCGAGGGGATCATCGGGCTGGAGGAGACGACCGCCCGGGAGATCATGGCCCCTCGCATCGACATCGCCGCGCTCGACGAAGAAGAGACGATCGACGACGCGCTGAAGATGATCGTCGAGCGCGGTTTCAGCCGCATCCCCCTGTACAACGAGACGATCGACAACGTCGTGGGCGTGGTGTACGCGAAGGACCTGCTGCGCTGCCTGGCGGAGGGACGCCGCCCGACGCTGCGGGAGATCGCCCGTCCGCCGTACTTCATCCCGGAGTCCAAGCGCGTCGACGAGCTGCTGACGGAGCTGCGGCAGAGCAAGGTACACATCGCGATCGTCGTGGACGAGTACGGCGGAACCGCGGGGCTTGTCACGATCGAGGATCTGCTCGAAGAGATCGTGGGCGAGATCCAGGACGAGTACGACCGCGAAGAGGCGCCGATCGAGCGCGTGAACGACACCGAGGCGATCCTGGACGCGCGGCTGAGCATCGATGCCCTCGACGAGCTGTTCGGGTTCGAGCCGAGCGGCGAGGACCAGGACTACGACACCATCGGCGGCTTCGTGTACCACCACCTGGGCAAAGTTCCGGCGGCCGGCGACGAGGTACACGTGGACGGACTGACGCTGCGCGTGCTGAGCGTACTGGGCCGGCGCATCAAGAAGGTGCGCGCGACGAAGCACGCGGACCAGCCCGCCACCCTGCCGTAGCGAGTCCGCAATCCCGGTCCGATAGGCTGCACGCCATGACCCCCCGCCATCTCACGATCGACCGGGCCACCGCGGCGTTCGCCGTCACGTGCGTTCTGCTGGTGGCGGTAGCGTTCCTGATGCGGGTCCCGTCACTGGCCGAGCCTCGCTGGTACCGGGACGAGGGCATCTTCGCCGCCGTGGCGTACGACATCCGTCACGGGCAGACGCTGTACTCGGGAGCGTGGGACAACAAGCCGCCGCTGATCTTCTACACCTACGCCGGCATCCAGGCGGTCTTTGGCAACGGCGTGGTCGCGCTGCACCTCGTGACCAGCATCGTCGTCCTGTTGACGCTCATGGCCGTGATGGCGATCGCGCTGCGCCTGTACGGCAGATGGCGTGCGCTTCTGGCGGGCGTGCTGTTCGCGGCGATGATGTGTACGCCCGTCATCGAAGGCAACCTCGCGATGACAGAGACGTATATGATCCTGCCCGCGACGCTCGCCGTGGGTTGCGTGCTGTTCGCCGGCGCCGGCGAACGCCGGTTAACGTGGTACGCCGCGGCGGGCGCGCTGCTCGGCGTCGCCGCGCTGTACAAGCAGGTCGCCGTTTTCGACGG
The DNA here is from genome assembly GCA_035286725.1 of Dehalococcoidia bacterium. Taxonomy (GTDB): domain Bacteria; phylum Chloroflexota; class Dehalococcoidia; order DSTF01; family JACRBR01; genus JACRBR01. The sequence goes on from DATECV010000076.1 coordinate 3,352, forward strand.
CGCCGCCATCGCGGTCTACGTCTGGCTGGTGGAGCCGCGACACGCCGGGGCGACGAAGTCTCGCGCCTTGTCCCGGCTGGTGATGCTGGCGGCGGCATTCGCGGCGCCGCAGATCGCCTTCGCGGCGTACTTCCTGGTGACCGGCGCATTCCCCGCGTACTGGTACGCGATCGCAGGTTCGCTGCCGCTCTACTCCAGCCTGGGCCCGGAGGAAAACGCGCTGATGCGGTTCGCCGCGTACGTGCCGGCGCTGCTCGTGACAGCGTGGCTCGCCCGGCGCCGCGCCGAAGGCGGAAGCATCGGCCCGGCACAGTTCCCGGCGCTCTGGCTGAGCTTCGCCGTTGCCGGCGCGACCTCCAGCAACCTGCCGTTCCCGCACTACCTGCAACAGGCCGCGCCCGCGCTCGCGCTGACGGCCGCGTCGATCCCGGCGCTCGCGCCGCGCGACAAGTTGGAGCGCGTGACGCTCGCAGCGGCGGCGGCGCTGGCCCTGGTGCTCGTCGCGGGCCAATTCGGCGAAGCACGCGACCGCCGTCAGCTCAGCCCTCTCGCGTACTACGAGAACTACGTCTCGTACAGGGCAGGCGAGCGCGACTACCAGCAGTACGAGCGCTTCTTCGACGGGAGCGGTGAATCGGTGCGCGACATCGCGCGGGAGATCGAGCGCGACGGCGCCGGCACGACGGTGTACTCGTGGAGCGAGCTTCCCTGGTTGTACGCGGCAGGCGGCGTGTCGAACCCCGCCCGCTACTACACGTCGTTTCTGGGCGAACTGGTGCCCGACGCGAAGGCCACGATCATCCGCGAGCTCGAGGCATCGCCGCCCGCCTACATCGTCGTGTCCGACAACGCGTACGCGCCGTTCGGCGACCTCGACGACCTGATCGCGGACCGTTATGTCCTGCTGGTCGGCCGCAACGACTGGCGTCTCTACCGCCTCAGTTCCCTCCACGGCGCCGGCCCGCCGCCGGATACGGGGCCGGGTGATTCCGCCGCCGGGGGCTAGATCGTATGGCGGCGCTGATCCTATACTCGGCTCCATGGACGAAATAGAACGTACGTACTGGATCGCCTTCGCGGCCGTGCGGGGGATCGGGCGCGTGCGATTCCAGCAGATGGAGGACCACTTCGGCTCGCTGGCGGAGGCGTGGCGGGCGACCCAGGGCGAGCTGAAATCAGCCGGCCTCGACGACGCCGCGCTGCGTGCGATCAGCGAGGCACGCTCGCGCATCGACCCGGCGGCGGAGGCGGAACGCCTCGTGGCGCACGACGTGCAGGCGCTCACCTGGCACGACGACACGTACCCCCGGCAACTGCGCGAGATCTTCGACCGGCCGCCCGTCCTCTTCATCCGCGGGAAGCTGCTGCAGTCCGACGAGTGGGCAGTGGCGGTGGTGGGCACGCGCGGCGTCAGCATCTACGGCCGGCAGATCGCGGAGGAGATGTCCCGCGGCCTTTCGGTCAATCGCATCACCGTGGTCAGCGGCCTGGCCCGGGGCGTGGACGCCATCGCGCATCGCGCGGCGCTCGATACAGGCGGGCGGACCATCGCCGTGCTGGCCTGCGGGCTGGACCTGGTGTATCCGCCGGAGCACAAGCGGCTGGCGGAGCAGATCGTCGAACGCGGGGCGCTGATCAGTGAGTACCCGTTGGGGACAGAGCCGCGGGGCGACTACTTCCCGCGCCGCAATCGCATCCTCAGCGGGCTATCGCTCGGCGTGCTGGTGGTCGAGGGCGATTTGAAAAGCGGCGCGCTCATCACGGCGCGCCAGGCGCTGGACCAGAACCGGGAAGTGTTCGCCGTACCGGGGAACATCAACTCGCGGAACTCGCGCGGGCCCAACAAGCTGATCCAGGACGGCGAGGCGAAGCTGACGCTCACGGTCGAGGACATCCTGGCCGAACTGAACCTGACGATGGCGTCGCATCAAATCGAGGCGGCGGAACTGATCCCGGCCGACGATACGGAGGGAGTGCTTCTGCGCCACCTGGGCGCCGAGCCGCTCTACGTCGACGACTTGCGGCGCGAGACGGGGCTGCCGATCGCCACGGTCACCAGCGCGCTGGCGATGATGGAGCTGAAGGGCATGGTGCGGCAGGTGGGGCGCCTGAACTATGTGCGCACCCGCGAGACAGCGCCCGCCGCCCGTTGACCCTCCGTCACGCTTCCAGGAGCTCGTCCTTCAGCATACGGTGATCGTGACCGCACACGTCGAAGCGCACGATGACATACAGCGTCGCCATCTTCGGCGACTGCTTCGACGGCCCGGCGACGATGCCGACGTCACCTTGCCGCGCGTGCTGCATGAGGTGGGGGCGGCTGCTCAGCGCTGGGGTCTGCTTGATCCGGACTTTCGTGCCGTGGTTGATAATCGTCTCACTCCGCTTGCTCCCCCTTGAACAAACGGCCTTGAACAAAAGGCCCGGAGGCCTGCTCCGGCTTCAGGGCAGGCTACCCGATTGGATTCGCGCCGCAAGGGCGAACCGCTACGTTTCGTTGTCAAATACTCCTTTCAGAACGCTCACGAACGCGTGCGCGATCGGGTATGCGTGCCGCGCGCGAGGCGCTGACGCGCAGATCACGAGCCTTGACAGGTCTGCTAGGCTCGAAGAGGTGCGCCTCGCGTCAATCGATTGTGGGGCGAACGTAGCCGGCATCGCGATCGGTGATCGCCAATTCTGGAATCGCGTCCTCGCCGTATTCAGATTGTGGGACAGGCGTCCGAGGTACCTGTTGTGCCGTTGGGCCCTTCGTGTATAACAACCGGGGCCCCCGACAGGCGGGGAGCAGATGGAACAGATGACTGAAGAGAACGGCGCACAGACGCTGAACGACCAACCGAAGAAGCCGGCCGCCAAAGCGGCACGCAAGCGCACGGCGAAGAAGAAGACCGCGCGCACGGCGTCCAAGTCCACGAAGACCAGAGGTTCGGGCAAGAGCCTGGTGATCGTCGAATCGCCGGCGAAAGCGCGCACGCTCTCGAGCATCCTGGGCAACAAGTACGACGTCCAGGCATCCGTCGGGCACGTGCGCGACCTGCCGAAGTCGCAACTGGGCGTGAACGTGGATGACGACTTCGCGCCGCGGTACATCGTGCCGCGAGAGAAGAAGGACGTCATCAAGAAGCTGAAGGAGTCGGCGAAGGGCGCCCCCATCATCTATCTGGCAACCGACCCCGACCGCGAGGGCGAGGCGATCTCGTGGCACCTGGCCGAGGCCATGGACCTCGCGTCGGACCGCTACCAGCGCGTCGAGTTCCACGAGATCACGACGGACGCCGTGCGCGACGCCTTCAACCACCCGCGCGAAATCGACATGCGGCTGGTGGACGCGCAGCAGGGCCGGCGCGTGTTGGACCGGCTGGTCGGCTACAAGATCAGCCCGATCCTCTGGTCGAAGATCCGTCGCGGGCTTAGCGCGGGCCGCGTGCAGTCCGTCGCCCTGAAGATGGTCGTCGACCGCGAGCGCGAGATCGAGAAGTTCGTGCCGCAGGAGTACTGGACGATCGACACGCGCGTGGCGAAGCAGGCCGACCCGGATGAGAACTCGTTCAACGCGCGCCTAGTCGCGCTGCCGGGACAGAAGAAAGCTGAGATCGGCACGGGCGAGCAGGCGCAGGCGGTCACCGCCGACCTGAAGTCCGCGGCGTACGCGGTGCGCGAGGTGCGGAAGAAGCAGCAGCTCCGGCGCCCTTCGCCGCCGTTTACGACCAGCACCATGCAACAGGAGGCGTCGCGCCGGTACGGCTTCTCCGCGAAGCGGACGATGGCCGTGGCGCAGCAACTGTACGAGGGCCTGACGATCCCGGGAGAGGGACAGGTGGGCCTCATTACCTATATGCGCACCGACTCGCTGAACATCGCGCAGGTCGCGCGGGACGAGGCGCGCGGGTTCATCACGCAGAAGTACGGCGGCGACTTCGTGCCGGGGCAGCCGCGGTTGTACAAGACGAAGACGAAGGGCGCCCAGGAGGCACACGAGGCGATCCGCCCGACCTCCGCCTTCCGCGAGCCCGCGAACCTGCGGAAGGCGCTGAGCGCGGACCAGCAGAAGCTGTACCTGCTGATCTGGCAGCGGTTCATCGCCAGCCAGATGGCCGACGCGGTGTTCGACCAGGTGAGCGTGGACATCGACGCGAAGGCCGAGGCGCAGCCGCAACCGTACGGGCTGCGCGCGAACGCGAGCCACATGCGTTTCCCCGGCTTCCGCCAGGTCTACATCGAAGGACGCGACACCGAGGACGAGGACGAAGACGCCGAGCGCTCGCTGCCGGAACTGACGGCGGCCGACATCCTGCGTCTGCTCCAGGTCAAGCCCGACCAGCACTTCACCGAGCCGCCGCCGCGATATACCGAGGCCACGCTGGTGAAGGCGTTGGAGGAGAACGGCATCGGCCGGCCATCGACGTACGCATCGATCATGTCGACAATCCAGGACCGGTCGTACGTGAAGAAGGACGGGCGCGCGTTGAAGCCCGAGGAGCTGGGCTTCATCGTCTCCGACATGCTGACGGAGCTCTTCCCGGCCGTCGTCGACGCGAGCTTCACCGCGCGCATGGAGGACGAGCTGGACGACGTGGCGAACGGCGAGCGGCCGTGGCCCCCCGTCATCCGCGAGTTCTACGAGCCGCTGGCGAGGGAGCTGGAGGCCGCGGCCGATGCGCCGCGCGTCGAGCAGCAGACCGACGAGGTGTGCGAGAAGTGCGGCAAGCCGATGATCGTGCGTTGGGGGCGCTTCGGGCAGTTCCTGGCGTGTACCGGCTTCCCGGAGTGCAAGAACACGAAGCCGATCGGCGACGAGGCGGAGCAGCCGGCGGCGACGGACGAGAAGTGCGACCTGTGTCAGTCGCCGATGGTGGTAAAGCGCGGGCGGTTCGGGCAGTTCCTTGCGTGCTCGCGCTACCCGGAGTGCAAGGGTTCGCGGCCGATCCTGAAGAAGGTCGGCGTCGCGTGCCCCAAGGACGGCGGCGACATCGTCGAAAAGCGGAGCAAGCGCGGGCGGACGTTCTACTCCTGCGCCAACTACCCTGACTGCGACTTCACGAGCTGGTCGCGGCCGCTGACGCACCCGTGCCCCTCGTGCGGCGCGCTGCTCGTCATGGCGGGACGGGGCCAGGCGAAGTGTACGAAGTGCGACTGGAAGGGTGACGCGGACGCGACACCTGAGCCGGAACTGGCGCAAGCCTCGGCGTGACGGACAAGCGTTCACGGTCGCAACCTCCCGCGGCGGATGGACATCCGCCGTCCTCGCGCCGCCACCACATCCACATCACGCGCCGCAGCTTCCTCGCCGGCGCCGGGCTGATCGTGGCCGGCGGCGCGGCGTCGGCCGTGGTCGGGTGCGATGACAAAAACGACAATGACAGCAACGTCGCGGGACTCGAGGCGACGCCGCGGACCGTGAGCGCGCCGGCCGCGGACCGCGGCGGGGTCCTGCGCGCGTACAACTTCGACTCGATGCCGCACGACACGTTCGACCCGCACCTGACGCAGATGGGGCCGATCGTGAACGTGCACGCGGCGGTGTTCTCGCGGCTGCTGCGATACGAAGACGAGCGGGCGGGGACAATCGCGCCCGACCTGGCGGCGGCCATGCCCGAGCAGCCCGACGAGACCACGTACGTCTTCCGCATCCGCGAAGGCGTGCGCTTTCATGACACACCCCGCATCCGCACCGCGTTCCCCGCCACGGCCGGGAGGGCGCTGACGGCGGACGACGTGCGGCTGAGCATCGAGCGGCAGATGGACCGAAACAGCACGCTGGGCCGGCGGTTCTTCCGGCGCGGCAACTGGGATCTCATCGAGCGGATCGAGACGCCGGATGCGGCGACGCTCATCGTGCGGACGCGGGAGCCGATCGCGCCGATGCTGTCGTTCCTGGCGGGACGCCACGCGTTCGTGATCCCGGACGAGATCGTGGAGCGCGGCGGCGAGATCGCGACCGCGGAGGCGCTGATCGGGACGGGGCCGTTCGTGCTGGACGGGTTCGAGGAGCGCGTGGCGGTGCGGCTGCGCCGGAACGAGCAGTGGTTCGCGCGCGACGACGACGCGGCGACCGGCGCGGGGCGGCCGTACCTCGACGGGTACGATGCGTACTTCTCGCCGCAGGAGGACGCGTTCCAGCGCGCGGCCTTCGACCGGCGCATCGTCGACGTCACGGGGTTCGTCGACCAGGTGGAGCTGGCGCGCGCGCACAAGACCAACCTTTCGGATATCGCGCTGGAAGAGACGGACGCCGGCGCGGTGCTGGCCATGCGGCTGCTGCTGGACCGGCCGCCGTTCCGCGACGACCGCGCCCGGCGAGCGCTGTCGCTCGCGATCGACCGGGCGGCGTTGATCGAGGCGCTGTACCCGTCGGTGGACGGTGCGCCTTCGGCGAAGCTGAGCGGAGCGATCGCGCCGGGGGCGGCGCGGTGGGCGGGCGATGCGGAGTCGCTCGCGCGGCGGCCCGGGTATCGCAGCGGAGCGGCCGAGCGCGATGAGGACGTACGCGAGGCGAAGGCGCTGTGGGACGCGGCGCTGGGTGGGGCGCCGGTGGACTTCCGGATCGTGTTCGCGGGGTTCCCGCGGACCATCCCGGAGCGCGCGGTCGAGGCGGTGCGCGCCCAGTTGCAGGGCGTGCTCGACGTGAACGTGGTGTCGCAGGTGGACCCTGCGGGCACGGGGCTGATCTCCAACGCGTACATGCGCAACCTCGAAGCGGCGACCGAGGGCACGGTGGCGTGCTCCTTCGCGGTCGAGGACGGGGGCGTGGACCTGGACGACTGGCTGTACCCGCACTTCCGCAGCGGTGAGGCGATGAACACGTACCGGCTGCAGGACCCGCAGCTCGACGCGCTGCTGGACCGGCAACGGCGCGAGTTCGACGTCGAGGCGCGGCGGCGCATCGGGCTGGACGCGCAGGAGTACTTGCTGGCCAACGTGAACGCGCGCATCGAGATCGCGGCGCCGGTCGAGCGGCGGCTGGCGTGGGGCTACGTGCGGAACAGCCGGATGCCGCTGTGGCACGGCAGCACGCAGGACCTCGCCGACGTGTGGCTGGATACGGCGCACGCGGCGTTCGCATCGCGGCCGGAGACGCTGTAGCTGGTCAGCTCGTTAGCTGGTTAGCCGGTTGGCTGGTTAGCCCGTTCGTGGATGTTCATCGGCGCTGACCTCCCTCCTTTAGTTTGCTCGGCAATTTTGGGTGTTCCGCAGGGATGGGGTGGTCCGGCTGCGGTTTCGTTAGCGCGCGGGTGTCCTCCAGCCGCCTGACCGTGTGCGCGGGAGAACAGGACCGCGATTTGGGGCGAGTGTGCTTCAGGCGGCGAGCGATCTCCAAGCGGGCCGGATCACATTGGGACAAATTCTCCGGTGAGAACCCGAACGTGCTGACATGCTGACCGGCTGAGTCGCTAACGCGCCGGGACACTCGCCCTATACTTTCGCTCAGCAAGGAGGAGGCAGGATGCCGACGAACTATGAGTGGGGGCTGTTCCTCCACATCATCGGGGTGTTCGGGATCGCGGGGGCGGCGGCCTCGTTTTGGGTCGCGATGTCTGTCATGCGGGCTGGCGCTCGGCGAATCGGGACGGTGCAGGAGCTGCGGTCGTGGTCGACGGCGGCGGTGTGGACCGACCGCGTACGTATCCAGCTAATCACTCAGAAGGCGCCTTCGCCCAGGTAATGAGGAGTGTGAACAACCATGACCAAGAGAGGCGGCATCCTGGTTGCGGTTGTTCTCGGCTTGTCCACCGCACTAACCGCAGCGGTCGCGACCGATACCTTGGATCTGGGCGGGCCGACC
>DATECV010000077.1:0-6950 GCA_035286725.1 Dehalococcoidia bacterium
GCTGATCGCGGTGCCTCCGCACCGTGCGCCCGCGATCGTGCGCGAGTCGTCTATCGCAGGGACCACGGGCTGGGTGAAGGCCGACCGCGGGACGTTGGAAACGGCCGCTCGCCGGGTGTACGCGATCGGCGACGTGACGGCGATCCCGCTGTACGACGGGATGATGCTGCCGAAAGCGGGGGTCTTCGCGCACGCGGAGGCGGAGGTGGTGGCGCACAACATCGCGTCGGAGATCCGCGGGGCCGGGGAGCGGCGGCGTTTCGACGGGCACGGCTCTTGTTTCCTGGAGACGGGTGGCGGGAAGGCGGGGATGGCCAAGGGCGACTTCTACGGCGAGCCGCGGCAGGTGGAGATGAAGGACCCGGCGCGGCTGTACCGCGCGGAGAAGACGCTGTTCGAGCGGTGGTGGCTGTGGAGGTGGTACTGATGCGGCTGACGATGGCCCAACGCGACCGGATGGTGGCGCTGGCACGGGATGCACTTCCGCGCGAGGCGTGCGGGCTCCTGGCCGGCGTAGGGGATTCGGTGTTGGAGGTGATGCCGCTGACGAACGTGGAGTACCAGCCGGCCGGCTGCGGATGGCGTGCCGACTCTCGCGAGCAACTTCGGGCGTTCGAGCGAATGGAGGCGGAGGGGTGGGAACTGCTGGCGATCTACCACTCGCACCCGCGCTCTCCGGCCGTCCCCTCGGCGCGGGACATCGAGCACGCGCTGTACCCGGACGCGCGGTACGTGATCGTGTCGCTGGTGGATGCGGAATCGCCGGTGGTGGCGTCGTTCAGGATCAGGGATGGAGTGGCGACGGAAGAGGCGCTGGCCATCGACGAGGATGGCGACGCGGCGCGGAGGTAAGGCGGGCCTATGAACACGCTCTTCATCATCAATGACGGTCCGTACGGGACGGAGCGGGCGTACAACGCGCTGCGCCTGGCGTACGCGCTGGCGAAGCGGGAGGACGCGCAGGTCCGCGTGTTCCTCATCGGCGACGGAGCCGCCTGCGCGAAGGGCGGCCAGACTGTGCCGAACGGCTTCTACAACGTCGGGCGGATGCTGGAGGCCGTGGTCCGTCGCGGCGGGGAGGCGGGCGTCTGCGGAACCTGCATGGACGCGCGGGGGATGACGGACGACGAGCTCATCGCGGGACCGCGGCGGAGCAGCATGGATGAGCTATCCGACTGGACGATGACAGCGGAACGCGTGCTGGTGTTTTGAGGCGGACGCGTCCGAGGATGGTGGCGAGGGGGAGCGCTACGCCCTGGGGGAGCCGCGGGAGAGGGTGAGGAGGAGGAGGGCGGCGGCGGAGGAGGAGGCCGCGCCGACGAGGAAGGTGGCGGCGGGGCCGAAGACGTCCCACAGGGCGCCGCCGATGATGCTGGACAAGAGGAGCATGACGCCGGTGCTGGCGTTGTACAGGCCCATAGCGGAGCCGCGGCGTTCGTCGGGCACGAGGTCGGCGACGTAGGCCCTTCCGACGCCCTCGGTGAAGGCGATGTAGCCGCCGTAGACGAGGAAGAGGGGCCAGACCATCCACGACGACGTGGCGAGGGCGAATCCCAGGTACACGAGCGCGAAGATGACGAGCCCGGATATCAGCAGCGGCCTGCGGCCGATGCGGTCGGAGTACGCGCCAGCGGGCAGGGACAGGGCGGCGTAGCTGACGTTGTAGAGCACGTAGGCGAAAACAACGGCGACGGCGCTGAGACCGAGATCGCGCGAGCGCAGGATGAGGAAGGCGTCGCTGGAGTTGCCGATCGAGAAGAGGAGCGTGATGCCGACGAAGACGAGGAAGCGGCGATCGTAGCCGCGGAAGGAGAGGAGGGGCGGGAGCTTCTCGCGGGGCGCGGGGTTCACGACTTCGCGCACGGCAAAGAGGGCGAGGAGGGAGAGGACGCCGGGGATGAAGGCGATGAGGAAGATCGGGCGGTAGCCGTCGCCGAGCCAGGCGAGCAACGCGATGGCGATGAGGGGGCCGAGGACGGCTCCGGAGGTGTCCATAGCGCGGTGGAAGCCGAAGGCGCGGCCGCGAGAGGAAGCATCGGTGGAGGCGGCGATGAGGGCGTCGCGCGGCGCCGTGCGGATGCCCTTGCCGGCGCGGTCGAGGGCACGGGCGAAGAGGACGGCGGGCCAGGCGAAGGCGGCGGCGAGCGCTGGTTTGGCCGCGGCGGCAAGGGCGTAGCCGGCCATGGTGAACGGGACGCGCCGTCGGAACTTATCGGACAGCCAGCCGAAGACGAACTTCAAGAGGCTGGCCGTGCTCTCGGCGACACCTTCGATTACGCCGACGGCGAGGGCGGGCGCTCCGAGGGTGCCGGTGAGGAAGAGCGGGACGATGGGGTAGACCATCTCGCTGCTGACGTCGGCGAAGAAGCTGACGGCGGCGAGCAGGACAACGTTGCGGGAGAGGCCCGCGATGAGGGGGTGGCGCGCGGTTTCGGCCGGGTCGATCAGGGTTTGCGTCATGCGCCGCCTCCGGCGACCCGTTGCCGGGGCGGGCGGCCGGTAGAAGCTATCAGCTACGGTGCGCGGCTGCACGGGAGCGGCCATCGTCGCGCGGCGGTGGAGTGGTGGCGATGGCGCCGGTCAAGGCGGCGCGGTGGCCGGATTTCAGGGGGAGCCGGCCTGCTTGACCCTCCATCGGCTGGAGGGTTTAGGCTGGTGGCATGAGAACCCGGCGTACGATTGGCAACGTCTCTCGCGACACCGGCGTGCCGGTGCGGACGATCCGCTTCTACGAGGCGGAGGGGGTGGTTCCGCCACCTTCGCGGACGAACTCGGGGTATCGGGTGTACTCCCCGATCGACGTGCGGCGGCTGCTGCTCGTCCGAAACGCACGCGCGCTGGGGCTGGGGCTCGTCGAGATTCGCACACTGGTGGAGCAGGCCTTCGCTTCCGACTGCCATTCGTTCGCGCCACAGCTCCGGGAGCTGATCGCGGCGAAGCGCGGCGAAGTGACGGCGCGCATCGGTGAACTGCAGGACCTTCAGGAAGAGCTGGATGAGCTGGAGCGGCACGTGACGCACGCGGCCTGTGCGAACGAGCCGGGCCAACTCGTCGCGGAGTGCAACTACTGTCCGATGATCGACGAAGAGGGAGGCGCGTGCCGTGGAGAAACGGGATGTTCGGGAAGCGATTGAGGTGCTCGACGCGGTCATGACGGCGAGCGGGCAGACTCGCCAGATGCTGGAGATGCCGGCCGTCGTTGGTGCGCTTCGCGTCGTGGGATGCGACATCGGCGCGCGCCCGAAGGACGCCCCGGTATTCGAGGACGTCAGACCGCACATACTGGCCGTGCGTCGCGAGCCGCGACGGTTGACGGTGGAGTTCGATGGGAAGGCCAGCGAGCTGGTCGAGGCGTTTGTCGCGGCGGAACGGCGATGTTGTTCCGACCTTGTGTTCAGCGTGAGTCCGGGCGATCCCACGGTGATGCAGGTCGAGGCGGCGCCGGAGCTGGTGGACATGGTCGAGGGCTGGATGGCGCCGGGCCCGTGAGCACGCTCACGCTGTTTGGCGCGCTGGCGGTCGGCTCGATGCTGGCGTTCTATGCACTCGAGGATCGTGCGCGGATGTTCGTGCTGGCGTTCGCGGGCGCGTGCGTTGCGTCGGCTGTGTACGGCTTTCTGCAGGGCGCGTGGCCTTTCGGGGTGGTGGAGGTGATCTGGTCGGGCGTGGCTGTGCGGCGGTGGCTCCAGCGTGCCGGAAGACCGTGACGATCCTCCGGCCGGCCCGGGCGAACTCGAGGAACGCGACGCACGACAGCGGTAGCCGTGGCCGCGATCTCCGGCGCTCCCGCCGTGCGGGCAGCGCACCCGGACGGCCCGGGGCGGGTATCGGCGTGTGACGGGCGGGCGCGATCCGGGGATCTTCATGATGGCCCGGTGGCGTTTGATCACGACTGACGAGTTTTCGTAACAGAAGCGTGGCGCGCAAAGCTTCGGCCTTGCGTCGCTGTGTCAGAGGGGTCCAGTTAGCACTTCGTTTACACCTTTCGGCGCGGAGCGTCCGAGTACAACGCGGGGATGGGTAGTGATAGGGATGGGAGAAGATGGCGACGTTTACATCACTGGTGACCTGGCATCGATGCATGATGGGAGAGGCGGAGATCCGTGACACCATCGACCGGCAGGAGCTGAGGCTCTGGGCGCTGGGCATGCACTCGATCACGTTCATCTCCGACGATCCGGGCGAGTGTGGTGCGGTGGTTGTGAGCAACTGCGCGGACCACGCGGTGGCAGCGCGGATAGCGGAGACGATTTTGGGAGAGGCTCTCGTGCGCGTGGACACGTTGCGATTCGACGAGCCGCGGGGCACGCCCTCGTGGTTGTCGAAGCGGGTGTCTGAGCCGCGTCTACCCCACCCCCCGCGGCGGCAGCGGGAGCGAGAGCAGGCACTGGCCGCGTGACCGGAGGGGAGTCAGGCCTAGCGGCGAATGGCGGCCCGGTCCCCGCGCAAATCCAGGCCGCCCGCCTGCCCTTCGTAGGGAGTAGGGAGTAGGTAGGGGACAGGGGACAGTGGACAGTGGACAGAGAGGCGGCGCTGGATGCGTCGCCTTTCTTCGTGCGGAGGGGGTAAGGACCGCCGAGATCGCGGTGGATGAGGGGGTACATTCGGGCGTTCTTGGGGCGTCCGTTGGCGGGTGCGATCTGATAGAATATGGAGGTGCGGAAGGCTATTCCGGCCGCCTTTACAGGGCCCGCCAACGGGACGTTGCGCCGGGTCTTTTCGATCCATCGAATGGGCCACCGAAACCGGCAGACCGGGACGCTGAGGGCTCGCGGGCGGGTGCTCCGCGTAGGGGGCGTGCGCGCAGGGCAGCGATGACAGGACACGGACAGACATGGTGACCAAAACGAAGGAAGCGCCGGCGAAGCGCGGGTCCGCGAGAGGCGGAGCGCAGAACGGCTCGTATACGGCCTCGGACATCCAGGTGCTGGAAGGTCTGGAGGCGGTGCGGCGCCGGCCCGGCATGTACATCGGGACAACGGACCAGCGTGGCCTGCACCACCTGGTGTACGAGATCGTCGACAACTCGGTCGACGAGGCGATGGCGGGGTACTGCAACCGGATAGACATCGTCCTGGAGGCGAACGGCTGGGTGACGGTGACGGACAACGGGCGCGGGATCCCGGTGGACAAGCACAAGACGACGGGGAAGTCGGCGCTCGAGACGATTATGACGGTGTTGCACGCGGGCGGTAAGTTCGGCGGCGGCGCATACAAGGTCTCGGGCGGTCTGCACGGCGTGGGCGCATCGGTGGTGAACGCGCTGGCGCGGAAGATGTGGGTGGAGGTGCGGCGCGACGGGAAGATCTACCGGCAGGAGTACGAACGCGGGCACCCCAAGGGCGGGCTGAAGACGACGCCGGAGCCGAAGCAGAGGCACACGGGGACGACGACGGCGTGGATCCCGGACGACGAGATCTTCGACGCAATCGAGCACGACTACGACTTTCTGCTGCAGCGCTTCCGGGAGATGGCGTACCTGACGAAGGGGATCTGGATCCGCTTCGAGGACAAGCGCCCGGACCACGAGCGGGAGATGAACTTCTGCTTCGAGGGTGGCGTGGCGTCGTTCGTGCGGCACGTGAACAAGGGGCGGAACACGCTTTCGCCTCGGCCGATCTACATCGAGAAGACGGTGGAGACGACGCAGGTGGACTGCGCGATTCAGTACAACGACGGGTTCAGCCAGGCGGAGTTTTCGTTCGTCAACACGATCAACACGATCGATGGCGGGGCGCACCTGACGGGGTTCCGGAGCGCGCTGACGCGCGTTTTGAACGACTACGCGCGCAAGAGCAAGTACCTGAAGGACGACGACGCGAACCTGAGCGGCGACGACGTGCGCGAGGGGCTCGTGGCGGTCATCAGCGTGAAGCTGCCGGAGCCGCAGTTCGAGGGGCAGACGAAGACGCGGCTGGGCAACGCCGAGGTGAAGACGCACGTCGAATCGGCGGTGGCGGAAGGGCTGACGCAGTACCTGGAGGAGCATCCGCAGGACGGACGCCGGATCATCGAGAAGGGGATCATGGCGGCGCGGGCGCGCGAGGCGGCGCGGAAGGCGCGCGACCTGGTGGTGCGGAAGGGGCTGCTGGACGGGACGATGCTGCCCGGAAAGCTGGCGGACTGCAGCGAGCGGGACCCGCAACAGTGCGAGCTGTACCTGGTGGAGGGCATCAGCGCCGGCGGCACGGCGAAGACCGGCCGGGACCGGCGGTTCCAGGCGATCCTGCCGCTGAAGGGGAAGATCCTGAATGTCGAGAAGGCGCGCATGGAGAAGATGCTGGCGCACGAGGAGATCCGGGCGCTGATCACAGCGCTGGGTTCGGGCTTCGGCGACACGATGGATCTGGCGAAGCTGCGGTATCACCGCGTGATCATCATGGCCGACGCGGACGTCGACGGGTCGCACATCCGGACGCTGCTGCTGACGTTCTTCTTTCGGTACATGCGGGATCTGATCGAAGGCGGGTACCTGTACATCGCGCAGCCGCCGCTGTACCGGATCGCGGTGGGGCGCCAGGGAACGTGGATTTACAGCGACCAGGATCGAGACAGCTTCCTGGCGAACAAGGTGAAGGAAGGGCAGAAGGCGACGATTCAGCGGTACAAGGGTCTGGGCGAGATGAACCCGGAGCAGCTGTGGGAGACGACGATGGACCCGGAGCAGCGGAAGATGCTGCGTGTGACCATCGAGGACGCGATGAAGGCGGAGGAGATCTTCTCGACGCTGATGGGCGACGAGGTGGCGCCGCGGAAGAAGTGGATCACGGGTCACGCAACGCAGGTGAAGAACCTGGATATTTAGGGAACAGCGAACAGTTGACAGGGGACAGCCTGTAGTCCGTGGTTTGTGTTGGTAGTTGCTGGGACAGGTCTTCGGGCCTGTCCCTTTCATTTTGTTCGGGCGCGGGGCTCGCGGGGCTCGCGGGGGCCGAGGTCGAGGATGCGGG
>DATECV010000078.1:0-4821 GCA_035286725.1 Dehalococcoidia bacterium
GGCAACGTCCCCGAGATCGGGGCGCCCGGGGGAGAGGTCGGGCATCGCCTCGAAGTACTCCTCCTCGTAGTCCGCGGAATGTTCCTTGAAGTCATCGGCGGTCATGGTGAGGTCCACGCGGCCAGAGGTGGCGTGGGCGACCGCGGCGAGTGGCACGACTCGGTCGTGGGAGAGGCCCCAGCCACCCTTCCAAAGGGGCTCGCCGCTTCGGAGGAGGCCCGTGTCAACGACGACGTGGGTCAGGCTGAGGGTCTTCCCATTCACGACGAACTTGTTGATTGTGCCCAGCTTATGGCCGTCCTGACTGTGTACGTGCGCGCCGATGCGGAGATCTTCCAGTTGCATGGTGACATGCTACCGGACAGGCGATGAAGGGTCAGCTATGAGGCACCAGGTGCTAGCTGAAGTCCACCTAAGGGGCATGTAGCTGTTGTTCGCCACGAGGCGCCACACAGACAAGGCGGTGCTCCGCGCGGCACCCTAGACCATTCCATCAACCACTGGCGGCGTGCAACACGACCCGCATCAGATTCCGCACGTGGAACCCTTCGCCCCGCATCCGGCTCCGGAGCCCCAGCTTCACTGCCGATATTCAAGGGGAGCACTATGCGAAAGTGGGTTATTCTCGCGTGCCTTGCGGGGTTCGCTGCGTATTGGGCTTCGTCCATCGTGAACTGGTGGACCCACCCGATAGCCGTGTTCCTGGGACGGCGCACATTCTGGTGGGATGCCGAGGACTTCACGGTGTTCTACGCGGCGGGAACGCTGGCGTCGCGGGGTGACTTTGACCACCTTTACGCCGCTGATGTGCATGCGCAAATCCAGCTTCCACTGCTGGTAGGCCACCACGAGCCGCTCGGGTTCTACAACCCTCCTGTCTTTTCGCTCCTGTTCCTTCCATTCTCGTGGTTGCCATTCGATCTGGCGTTCCAAGCGTGGACAGGCCTGAACCTTGCTCTCGTCGCGGTTGTTTGTGTGCTGCTGTGGCACATTACCGGGCGGATCGATCGCGCATACAGGTTGGCAATTATCCTCGGCTTCCTGACGTTGTACCCGCTGACGTTCGGGCTCCGGCTCGGGCAGTTCTCCCTCTTGCTCACGGCTTCATGGGCTGCGGCGTTCCTGTTCCTTCGCAGCGGGCGCGACCGTGCCGCAGGGCTGGCGTTGACGCCGCTGTTCATTAAGCCGGAGCTTCTCATCCCAATCACGATCTTCCTAGCCTGGAAGAAGCGATGGGCCGCATTACGCGTTCTGTTCCCTGCGGCTGTTCTTGCGGCGGCGATGTCGGTGGCGCTGGTCGGTCCGCGGGGAGCCTGGGACTACGCAGGCTACATCGCTTCGGCCTCGGGTGACGGTTCAGGAAACATGTACGGCTGGAACGGCCTGCTGTCGAGTGTGTTCGCACCGGACGACCCCGGCAGCATGACAGCGTATGGGCTTCCGCTGGCCATGATTACGCTTGGCTGCGCGGCATATCTTTGGGCGGGAGCGGTCGATACCGGCGGGAGCATGTTCCCGGTGCAGTGGCTCGCGCTCACGCTTGGGACGATCCTCTGGGACGCGCACTTCTATCTTCAGGATCTGATCATACTCGCGCCTGCTGTCGCGGCTGTCATCGCATCGGCGACGGAGTGGCGAGCGTGGTTGGCGGGTGCTGGCGCGATGGTGGGGTGGGTGATCCTGGGGCTCGGAAACGTGCCCAGCGCGATATGGGGTTTCAACATCCTTGCGGCGTGTATGGTCGGGTGCATCGTCCTTCTCGTCATCTGGAAAGCCGGCGCACGATTCATGGGGCGGCGGGTCATGACTTCCGACACAGCTGGACGTGTATACGTACTCGAGACAGAGGCAGCGTAATGCGGGTACGCCAAGGCAACGATCGTCCGCGGTCCTCTCTTTCAATCCTGCAGTTCCCTTGGCTTCTGGCAGGCAGGCGGAATTGGAAAGGACTGGCCAGAAGCCTGGCGATATGCATCCCGGCATACGCACTGTTCTTCTCCGTCAACATTGCGCACGGCACCTTTCGCAGCTTCGCCGACAATATGGCGCCGTTCAAGCCTGTAGACATCTCGCGATTGGACACTGCCCTCTTCGGCCAAATGCCTTCCGTCTGGATGCAAGACCTGGTGGGCGCCACGGGCCTCTTCGCGGAGGCAGCATTTCTCTACTGGACCACCTTCTTCTGGATTCCGACGATTCTAATCGGCGTCGTCGCGATCGGCCGCGGCAGGTCGTTCCTCCTACGACTCATCCTGTTGCACGCGGCGGTCGTGTTTACCGCGGATGTCCTGTACGCCATCGTGCCGTCACGGCCGCCGTGGATGGACGCCGACCTTGTGCGCATCGTGGCTGCACAGTCGCAGGATGGCGTCCATCTGGATCGCAATCCGTTCGCCGCGTTGCCGAGCCTCCACGTTGCGGTCCCGCTGGCGTTCGCCCTGTGGTTCTGGGGTCTCGAGAAGACCGACGCACTTCGACGTCTTGCTCCCGCGCTCGCCCTATGGTCTGTGGGTATGGCCTGGAGCGTGATCTACACGGGCGAGCACTACGTGGTGGACGTTATCGCCGGTTATGCGTGGGCCGTTCTCGTCTTCGCAATTCTCGCCCGGCTGGGACTGGTCCATGCGCGACGACACGACGTCGTGGAGGTTGCGCCCGGCGCCGCTCCCGCGGACCTTGGCATGCTGGCACCAAGGACGATCCCCGCAGCCGCCAGCGACCAAGCTGCCTGACTCCGACGCGGTCGCTTGCGCCTAGGCTGCCTGGGTGGTCGATGCGCTTGCGCTGACGCTGCCGGCGAGGTGGCGGCGCTCTCCCCGGGAGCTGAGGAGGTAGATGCCAGCGACGGCGGCGATCAGGGCCGCCTCGAGCAGGCACAGGGCGCCAAGCATGAACGTCGCGTCGCGCCAGAACTCTTCCGGGAACATCTGGATGAGGTGGTCGGTGCGGGGGTTGAGGCGCCAGAGGTCGTTCGAGAAGGCGACCTGGTGGAACCTTTCGAAGGCTGCATCGAAACCCACGGCAGCGACGGCGCCCACGGCCCCGATGGCGAGGAAGCCGAGGAGCAGGCCGGCGAGGCACTGGCCGGCGAGCTGGCGCAGGTTGCCTTCGGGCGACCAGACGAAGAAGACGACACCGTAGGCAACGATGAACATCACGCTGAGCATCTGGATGCGGTTAAGCAAGACGACGAGCTCCTTGACGTCTTCCATGTGGCGGGTCTCGCGCGCGTTGAAGACGGGGCCGGGGAGACCGTTCTGGGTGACGGTGTTATAGAACGTCGTCTCGCCGTTATTGAAGTAGTCGCGCAGGGCAGCGGTCGTGCCGTCGAGGTCTTCGCGGGACAGGCCGGTGGTCTCTTCGGCGCCGTAGCGGTCGAGGGCGTAGTCGTAGACGAGCGGCGCGTTGAGGAGCAGCCGCACGTTGGTAGTGAGGATGGCGACGGGAAGCGCGATGACGAAGAGGATCGTGGCGAGCGAGCGAGCGAAGCCCATGTGGGTCTCCCCCTGCCGCCCCGCCACCGCGACATCGGCATTGTCAACGGGTGGATCCACGTTGTCAAGCAGCTCGGATGGAACAGGATCGGAGGGTGCGTCGGTCATCGCGGTTGAGGGTACCTTCCAGACGCGGCCCGTGTCGATCATGGCGGGCGCGGAGGCGCGCCGCGTCAAGGCACCGGGCAGACGGCAACTTCCACGCCCGCAGCGACGGGCGGATAATGGCCGCGTGGCCGAGATGACGCGGACGAACATCACGATCGTCGGGCTGGGCCCGGGCGACGCGTCGCTGCTGACGGTGGCGGCGCGGGACGCGATCGCCTCGGCGGGAGAGGTGTGGCTGCGGACGAGCCGGCACCCGACGGTGGCCGGGCTGCCGGCAGGCCCGGCGTACCACTCCTTCGACGAGGCGTACGAGCGCGAGGCGTCGTTCGACGCGGTGTACGAGCGGATCGTCGCGCGGGTGCTGGAGCTGGGGCGGCGGCCGGGGGGCGTGGTGTACGCGGTGCCGGGGCACCCGATGTTCGGAGAGGCGACGGTGCAGGCGCTGCTGCTGGGAGCGGCGGAGTCGGGGCTGACGTGGCGGGTGGTGGCGGGCGTGAGCTTCGTGGACACGGTGGCGGTGGCACTGGGCATCGACCCGCTGACGGACGGGCTGCTGGTGCTGGACGCGCTGGCGCTGGGCGAGCGGAAGCGGCTGCTGACGCCGCAACGGCCGACGATCATCGCGCAGGTGTACGACCGGCGGGCGGCTTCGCAGGCGAAGCTGGCGCTGCTGGAGTCGTATCCGCCGGAGCATCCGGTGCGCGTGGTCGGGTCGAGCGGGACGGGGGAGGAGCGCGTCATCGAGACGACGGTGGCGGCGTTGGACCACGATGAGTCCGCGTTCGACCACCTGGCGACGCTGTACGTGCCGCCGGTGGGGCTGGTGGACGACACGCGGTCGTTCGAGGGGCTGCGCCGGGTGGTGGCGCGGCTGCGGAACCCGGACGGCGGGTGTCCGTGGGATCTGGAACAGACGCACGAGACGCTGAAGCGGTACCTGCTGGAGGAGGCGTACGAGGCGCTGGATGCGCTGGACGCGGGCGAGCCGCACCGGCTGGCGGAGGAGCTGGGCGACCTGATGATGCAGGTGCTGTTGCACGCGCAGGTGGCGGAGGACGAGGACGCGTTCACGATCGAGGATGTGGTGCGGTCGATCGCGACGAAGCTGGTGCGGCGGCACCCGCACGTGTTCGGGGACGTGGTCGTGGCGGGGTCGCAGGAGGTGCTGCGGAACTGGGAGACGTTGAAGCAAGCGGAGCGCGCGGACAGCGAGGCCTCG
>DATECV010000079.1:0-7959 GCA_035286725.1 Dehalococcoidia bacterium
GCCCCGAAGGGGCTCGCCCGTCCGGTGGCCCGGGCGAGCGCGCCGTCCAGCAGGTCGAGGGCGCTGGCGGCCAGCAGCACCAGGCCCGCCGCCAGGAACTCGCCGCCTGCGGCCAGCGCGGCCGCCCCCAGGTTGCCCAGGAAGCCGAGCACCGTCAGGTGGTTCGGCGTCGCGCCGGTGCGAGCGATGACCCCGACGATGGGGTCGGTCAGCCAGCGGGGGACGGTGTGGGGGAGCAGGGTGAACGACCGCAGCCTCGCCATCAGCCCGCTAGCCGACACGAGCCGTCTCCCGCCCCGAGGCGGCCAGCCTCCGTTCGTGGAGGAGGCGCTCGTAGTAGGACAGGATCTGCTGCGAGACGCGGTCCCAGCTGAACTCCTCGGCCCGCTGCCGGCCCCGCTCCGCCAGGCGCCGCCGCAGGGCGGGATCGCGGAGGAGTTGGAGCAGCGCGTCGGCCAGGCCCGTCTCGTCGCCGGGCAGCGCCAGCAGCCCCTCCACGCCATGCGTGAGCACGCCAGCGTAGCCTTCGATGTTGCTCGCCACGATGGGCAGCCCCGCCGCCATCGCCTCCAGCAGCACGATCCCCTGGCTCTCGAACCCCGTGTTCGGTGCGCAGAACACGTGCGCGCTGTGGTGATACCGCGGCAGCTCGTCGAACGGCACGTAGCTACGGAAGACCACGTCGCGCAGCTTCGCCCGCCGCACCGCGCCCTCCCACCGGTCGAACTTCCCCGCCCCCACCACGATGAGCCGGCTGTCCGGGATCGCCCGCTGCACCCCCACGAACGCCCGGATCAAGTACCGCAGCCCCTTCCGCTTCTCCGGCCGCCCCACGAACAGCACGTTCTTCTTCCCGTCCATGAACTCCGGCAGCGGCGCCACGTCCTGCGCGAAGTGCTCCACGTCCACCCCGTTCGGGATCACGTTGTAGTACCCGGGAAAGTACTGCTCGATGTGCTTCACCGCTGCCGACGAAACCGCGATCTTCCCGTCCAGCTTCGTCTGCCAGCGCTTGATCAGCCGCCGCCCGTACACGTAGAAGATGTTCGACTCACGCGCGGCATGCCACGTGCCCACGTTCACCGTCGTCGAATACCGCAGGAACTGGATCGGCAGTTGCGGCATGAACGGCTCGTGTACGTGCACGATGTCGAACCCCTCGTCCAGCACTGCCTTCACCTTGCCCGCCGTCCGCAGCGACAGCGTGATCCGCGCCACCGACCCGCTCACCCGCAGCGGGATGGGCCGCCCGATGATCGTGATCGGGCACACGTCGTTGTGCGCCTCGCCCACGCCCGGCGCGATGATGTGCGGCTGATGCCCGAGCTCCACGAACTGCTCCGCCAGGTGCGCGATGTGGTTGTTCACACCCCCGCTCACCGCCCAGTCGTACGGCGACACCAGCGCGATCCTCATCGCTCGTTCGCCTTCGGCCGGTGCCGCGAGTGGCTGATGATGAAGCTGCGAATCGTTGGTGCCCACCCCATGTTGCGGGGCGTCGCCATCATGCCCCGCCACGACTGCACCGCGATGTTCCGGTATCCCAGCTCCGACATGCGCGGCGCGCGCACAGCTTCGGCCACCGTAGTCTTTGCCTCGATCGTCCGTCGCAGCTCGGCGGCCGTCCGCCCCTCGAACACCGTGCGCGCGCTGCCCACCGCCGCCAGGAAGTGCGCGTCGCTGCACCCCACCGCCGCCAGGTGCAGCCGGTCCCG
Organism: Dehalococcoidia bacterium; assembly: GCA_035286725.1. Lineage (GTDB taxonomy): Bacteria > Chloroflexota > Dehalococcoidia > DSTF01 > JACRBR01 > JACRBR01. The sequence continues at coordinate 1,716 of DATECV010000079.1, forward strand.
GTTCAGCGCCCGCGCCCGCGCCGAGGTCACCCGCCCGGCCGGACTCATGTTGTACTCCTCGATCCCGTCGAAGTACACGCCGTCGTTCCCGTGCGCCGCTGCCACCCGCTCCAGCACACGCGTCTTCACGCTCCGCGTCAGCCACGACAGGGGGTGCGGCACGATCGCGATGCCGCCCTGCGCGTGGATCGCCGCCAGCGTCGGCTCCATCCGCTTGAAGCTCTCGATCGGCTCATCGACATACAACGCGAGCAAGTGCCCGTCCAGCGTCGTCACCTCGATGCCGCAGACGACCTCGAACGGATACGCCCGCCGCGCGTGCAGCTCCCGCGCCTCCTCAGCCGCTCGAAGGGTGTCGTGCTCGGTCACCGCGATGACGTCCAGCGCGCCGATTCGCGCGACGTGCTCCAGCAGCTCAGGCACTGTGGCCATCCCGTCGCCGTATCGCGTGTGTATGTGGAGGTCGGCGGTTCCCATGTCCGCCCATTGTAAGCCGAAGCCTCGAGTCGGCGGCCCTCGCGCTCCCGCGTCAGTCCGGCCAGATCCTCTCCAGCACGCTCCACTGGCCGGGGTCTTTCTTCAACGCGATCTCGAACAGGTCGAGGAGCCGTTGCGAGTTGACCCGTACGTCTTCGTTGTGGTTGCTCGTGCGGATCAGCTCCAGCGGCGGTCCGATGTCCGCCCGGATCTTGAATCCGTCCTTCCTGTGTACCCAGCCGGGAAGAAGAATCGACTTGGTCCTCAGCGCCAGGTCGGCGGCGCCAGTCGGAAACTTCGACTTCGCGCCGCAAAGCTCCAGTTCGATGCCCCGCCTCTGGATATCGCGGTCGATCAGGATGCAGACGATGCCGCCGTTGCGCAGCCAGATCATGGCGTCCTTGATCGCGCCGAAGCTCACGGGCTCGTATCGGTGGCCGTGTTTGAGGCGCAGGCCGCGCATGAGGCGATCCAGCTCGGGTGGATGGAGCGCTTCGACCAACGCGAAAACGCGCATACCTATTCCGGCGAGCGCTTGCGCGGCGAATTCCGGATTCCCGTAGTGCGCGGAGGCCAGGACCACGCCCTGCCCGCGGGCCTGCGCCTCGCGGATGTACTCGAGGCCGTGCATGTCCAGGTCTTTCTCGTAGAAGGTCTTCGTGTCCATCCCGTACAGGCCCACGATGTCGGCGTAGTACCGGCCGGTGTTGCGCGTGCAAGCGCGCGCGAGGCGGTCGATCTCCTCCTCGCCGGCGCCGGGGCCCATGACGTGCCGCATGTTCGCGCGGACGTTCTCGCGGATCGACCGGCGCCAATCGTAGATGCGGTCGCTGGCGAAGCGCGAGATCGCGTAGCGCCAGTTGAGCGGCATGACGCCGATGGTGTGGATCACAAGCCACATCAGGTAGAACTTCCACAGGCTTGGCCGAGGCAGCAGACTCATAGGCTAAGCGGCGTTCCACAGGCGCCGGAAGATGAACCACTGGTCGGGGTGGGCGCGAATCGTCGGCTCCATCGCCCGCATGATCCGCATGGTGAGCTCCCGCACGTCCGCCGGCTCATCGCCCGTCGGCGTGAAGTCCCGCAGCCCGGCGTCGACGATCGGCCGGATGACGAGGTCGTCGCCGGGCCCGCGCAGCACCACCGCGGGTACCACCCACGCTCCCGTCCGCAGAGCGATGCGCGCCGCCGCGGGCGACACGAGCGCCGGCGCCCCAAAGAAATCCACCCGGATGCCATCCTCCTCCGATACGACGTCTACCAGCATCGCCAGCATTTCACCCCTGCGCAATGCGCGGAACACCGTCGGCCCCACCCGGTCGCCACCGATGACCTGCATACCCAGCTTCACGCGCGAGCCTTGCACCAGGTCGTTCATCGGCGGATAGCGGAACGTCTCGGCGATCGCGTGGATCGGATAACCGTACGCGGCCAGGGCGGCCGCGCCCAGGTCCCAGTTCCCGAAGTGGATCGTCGCGATGATCACGCCTCGGCCCGATTCGGACGCCTGGTTCAGTTCATCCCACTGGTCGAAGCGGAGGCGCCGGTGGATCTCGTCGCGGGTCAGCGCCGGGTAGTGGATGAAGTCGATGACGTACTTCCCGAAGTTCCCGAACGAGCGGCGCGCCACAGAATCAACGAACCTGGCGTCGTCGCTTTGCAGCACGTGCGCCAGGTTCGCGTTGAGCGCCCTGCGGTGGCCCGGAAAGATGACCCAGTAGCACATGAGCGCCACGTGGCCGGCGAACCAGTAGCCGACTCGCAGCGGGAACGGCCTCGCCAGGAGGATCGTCAGGCGGAAGAGCCAGTAGACCGTCCTGTCGAGCACCTTGCCTCATCGCCCCGCGATAAAGTCTTCCACCATGTCGTGCGCGACGTCATCCGTGAACTGCTTCGGCGGCGACTTCATGAAGTACGCCGAAGGCCCCTCCAACGGGCCCGCGATGCCGCGATCGAGCGCCAGCTTGGCGCAGCGGATCGCATCGATGACCACGCCGGCCGAGTTGGGACTGTCCCACACTTCCAGCTTCAGCTCCACGTTCAGCGGCACGTTGCCGAACGTCGTGCCTTCCATCCGAATGTAGCACCACTTGCGGTCCAGCAGCCACGGTACGTGGTCCGACGGTCCGACGTGCACGTCGCCGGCGGGCAGCTCGTAGTCGAGCTGCGAGGTCACGGCTCCGGTCTTCGAGATCTTCTTCGACTCCAGCCGCTCCCGCTCCAGCATGTTGAGGAAGTCGGTATTGCCGCCGAAATTGAGCTGATACGTGCGGTCCAGCCGGACGCCGCGCTCCCGGAACAGGCGCGTCAGGACCCGGTGCACGATGGTGGCGCCGACCTGCGACTTGATGTCATCCCCGATGAGGGGGACGCCGGCCTCCTTGAACCGCTTGGGCCAGTAGCCGTAGGGGTCGCGGGCGATGAATACCGGGATGCAGTTCACGAAGGCGCAGCCCGCCGCCAGCACCTGCTCCACGTACCACTTCGTGGCCTCCTCCGAGCCCACGGGGAGGTAGCTGACGACGACGTCGGTCTTCGTGTCCTTCAGCAGGGCGACGATGTCTGCGGTGCCGCCCCGGGCCTTGGTGATGACCTGCGAGAGGTACTTGCCCAGGCCGTCGTGGGTCATCCCGCGCGAGACGCGGACGTCCTGCCGGGGCACGTCGCTGAACTTATACGTGTTGTTGGGTTGGGTGAAGACGGCCTCGGAGAGGTCCTTGCCGACCTTGTTGGCGTCGATGTCGATGGCGGCGACGAAGTTGATGTCGCGGACGTGGTAGCCGCCGAGGTTGACGTGCATGAGGCCCGGGATGAGCTCTCCCTCACGCGCGTCCTGGTAGAAGTAGCGGCCCTGCACCAGGGAAGAGGCGCAGTTGCCGACGCCGATGATGGCGACGTTGATCTTGCCCTTGTCCTTCTTCGCCGCGCTCTTCGCTGCCGTCTTGCCCGCTGTCTTGGTTGCCATCTGCCCGTGGTCTCCTTCCTCGTAGAACAGTTCCCGTTCCGGCATGTCCAGGGCGGCGCACACGGCGTCGATGAACTGGCGGTTGGGCTGTTTCGTGCCCGCCTTGATCTGGGAGAGGTACGCCTCGCTGACGCGATAGCCCAGGCGGTGCAGCTCGGCGAGGAGCCAGCGTTGCTTCTGCCCCCTGCGCTCCAGCACCTCGAACACACGCGTCTTGAGCATCGATTTCTTCCGTGGTTAAGTTTCGTGTACCGTATCCGCCGGGCGGCCGTCCTTCAAGTTGAGGAAACTTAACCCAGGGTCAGCATAGCAGCAGCCGCGAAGCGATCGATGGTCTGATCGAACCATCTTTCGGGGAGGGAGCCCCCGGGGAGCCTTGCCGGCGCTGGCCCGGCGTTGGACTACGAGGTCTCGGGCGGAGAGGGTGCCGTTTCCGGAGTGAGGTAGCTGGCGAGGCCTTCGCGGAGCGGGGTGAGGCGCGGCGCCAGGACTCGCATCAGGTCCGTATTGTCGGCGACGGCCGGGTTCGTGATGAAGTCGATGGCGTCGGCGGTGAGCGGCGGCAGGGGCGGCACGCTGGGCAGGGAGCCGATGAGCTTGCCCACGAAAACGGGCTGGTGCAGGAGCCCCTTCTTCTTGCCCTGCGCTTCCAGCGCGGCCTTCACGACGTCGTTCATCGACATCACCTCCGGACCACCGAGCTCGAAGAGTTGGTTGGCGGCCTCGGGCTTGAGGGCGCAGTCGGCGGCCACGCGGGCGACGTCGTCGATGAAGACGGGCTGCATGTCCTGGTTGCCGTCCCCGAACATGGGGATGAAAGGGAGCTTCTTGCCGAGCCCGAGGAAGCGGTTGAGCGAGACGTCGCCGGGGCCGTAGACCCAGGTCGGCCGGAGGATGACCCACTCGAGGCCCGAGCGGCGGAGGTAGGCCTCAGCCTCCCACTTGTAGCGAAACCAGTGCTTCTCGGCCTCTTTCGCCGATCCCACGCCGCTGATGTAGACGAAGCGCCGGACGCCGGCCTGCTTCGCCGCGTCGACCTGGTGGCGCGTGCCCTTAAGGTCGATCTCCTCGAAGGTATGGCCCTTGTGGCGGTTCTCGATGGGAGAGCCGGGGAACTGGACCGCGTTCACGACGATGTCGATGCCCCGCATAGCCGAGGAGAGGGTGTCCGGCTCGCGGACGTCGCCGGGACGTGCCTCCACCTGAGTGCCGAACTTCTCGCGGATCTTGTCCGATTCGCGGCCGAGCACGGCGACATTCTCGCCGCGGCGCAGCAGCTCCTTCACGACGGCCGAGCCCACAAATCCGGTGCCACCTGACACGAGTATCATGGCTGTCCTCCGCTGTAGCGGTGCGCACGACGGCATGGCGCGCCGCCTCCCTGATCGTATGCAGGTGCGATGCGGTCACGGGAGCCGAAGTTGGCGTTGCATCTCCCCCGTGCATGGTACCGGGCGCGTATTTGGTTCAAGTTATGCACCCTGCGGATTCAGCAGGCTGCTGTCCGTTTCGTGCGTCGCGGCGTCCGCGATCGTCATCGAGTGGCATCCACGGAGGCTGGGCTTGGCGCGTGGCCGTGTTGGACAGTGGCCTGCAGGCCGTCCAGTGCCGTCACGTCGCCCAGCGCTAATGCTGCGACGAGCGCGGCGAGATCGCCGGTGTGTGCGTTCCAGTAGTCGGGCGAAGGCGCGGCTATAAGGCGCGCATTCGGCAGCTCGCGGCGAAGGAGCTCGCCGGAGCCGAGGGGGTGGATGGGGTCCTTCGGCTGCGTCAGGACGAGCGCCGGCTGCGCGATCTCGCGGAAGCGGTCTACCGGGAGCTGGGGTTGGTCGAGGAGGAGGCCACGGATGGCGGGGACGACGGGCGAGCGGCGCTGGCTTCCGAGGAAACGGCGGAGCTCCGCGACGGCGTCGGCGTCCAGGCCGCGGCGGCGGGCGAGGAAGGCGGCGATGCGCGCGCTGAGAGAGACCCCAAAGAGTTGGTAGGACGTCGCGAGAGCCCCGAACGTGCGCCCGACCGGTGGGAGGTCGTTGCCGAACGGCGGCGGGACGAGCAGGACGAGGCGCTCGACATCGGCGGGGTGCGCGAGGGCGAGAGCGAGCGCGGTGCCGGCGCCCATCGAGCCGCCGTAGACCGTGACGCGCGCGAGGCCGAGCGCATCGATGAGCGCGTGCATGTCCTCGGCGAGCGAGCCCCAGTGGTAGTCGGCGCGGGTTGTCGTGTAGCCGGAGCGGCCGTGTCCGCGGGCGTCGTAAGCGGTGACGTGCAGGCCACGTTCCGCCAGACCCGCGAGACGCTGGCCGAGGCGGTTGGTGTAGGCGATGGATCCCATCAACCCATGTGCGACGAGGACCCGCGGCGCGGCGGGATCGCCGCGCTGTTCGTAGTAGAGGCTGACGCCGCGGACGGTGAGGAAGGGCATGTTGTTGATCGCTAGTCGTAAGTCTTAGTCGTTAGGGCTGGTCGTTGGTTGGTGATCCCTCGGTCGGAGGGTAGGGGAGGCTTGTCGCGATGTCCAAGCGAGGGGGATCATATTCGAGAAGAACCTAAGCCGAGACGAAGGCAGGAACGTGGGATGAATGGCGCCGAAACGCGCGCTCAGGGCATGAGTCCAGGACTGTCTATTTCACATAAGGAGAGCAGGCGTCCGCAGGAGCTTCGACCTCGAAGCGAGGGGCTGTCTCTTGGGGCGACTCTTCGAGAAGGGCCGCGCTACCGTGTGGGGTATCAGGAGGAAGATGAATCGCTTGCCTGAGATGATCCCGGTCGACTCCTCCAGCATTGAGGCTGTGGGGTATGACG
>DATECV010000080.1:0-4055 GCA_035286725.1 Dehalococcoidia bacterium
CGCTCGAACCACCACGCCGACATCTGGCTCAGCACCTTCCCCTTGTCGGGGATCCCCGTCGGCAGCACCGCGTCGAAGGCCGAGATGCGGTCCGTCGCGACGATCAGCATGCGCTCGCCCAGGTCGTACGTGTCGCGCACCTTGCCCCGGTAGGTCGGGTTCGGCAGCGTCGATTCCAGCAGCACGGTCATGGCGCGGTCTCCTCATCGGGTCTGGGCGCAACCGCGGCCGAGGACGGCCGCGACTTCAAGTCGTAATACAACAGCGTCTGCGCGACGATCACGAAGGGCGTCACCAGCGCCGACACGCCACTGATGATCGCCGACGAGGCCAGCGGAGGCAACGGCGTGGCCGCGCTGGCCAGCGCCGTTGGCCCCACCACGATGAGCGAGACCACGAGCATGATGCCCAGCACGCGCCACCACTGCCCGCGGACGGCTTCGGCGCTGTCGTCGAGCGCCGCCCAGTTCTCCTTCCGCTCGATCATCACCGCCTGCGTCTGGAACCCCCACCGGATGGCCAGGTACATCGTCAGCGCAAACGGTATCCAGCCCAGCCACCAGTCGCGGCGCCCGTCGATCGTCGCCTGCTTCTTGAATAGCCAGTAGATCCCGAGGAACGGCCCCGCCAGCACCGACGCGAACGCCAGCCCGAACAGCAGCAGCGCCGTCCGGAAGATCGCCCCGAACCGCTCGAACGCCGCGTCCAGCGACGCGTTGAACGACGGCCGCTCGCCGCCCGTGATGACGTGTGTCGCGTGGATCAGCGAGCCGGCGACGATCAGCGAGACGAACACCTGCGGGAAGAGCAGGTACTGCGCCGCGAGCTGCGCGGCTTCGGAGTCCGTGCTCTGCGAGATCACGCCCGACAGGAGCTGCAGCGGCGCCGTCAGCAGCGCCAGCAAGAACAGCGGCACGAAGTCCCGCAGGTACAGCCGGTACGAGTACCCCACGATCTCGCCGAGATCGTGCGGCCCTCGCAGGGGCTTCGTCGGTGGGACTGGCGGCTGCGTCATGCGGCCGTGGGTCCTTTATCCCGTAGCGCGGGCTTTTCAGCCCGCGTGATTTCGCGATGCGCCGCCTACAGCAGTCCCAGTCGCCGGAAGCTGTCGTCGACGTGCGCCGTGTACACCCCGTAGTCGAAGATCTCGTCCAGCTTCCCCGCGCTCAGCCGCGACGTAACGTCGCCGTCCGCGTCCAAGAGCCCCCGGAACGGCCGCCGTTCCTTCCATGCGACCATCGAGTTCCGCTGCACGATCGCGTACGCGTCCTGCCGCGACAGCCCCGTCTCGATCAGCGCCAGCAGCACCCGCTGCGAGAACACCAGCCCCTGGGTCAGTTCCATATTCTCCCGCATCCGCTGCGGATACACGTTCAACCCCCGCATGATGCCCGTGAACATGTCCAGCATGTAGTCCAACAGAATGCACGAGTCCGGGAGCGTGATCCGCTCCGTCGACGAGTGCGAGATGTCGCGCTCGTGCCACAGCGCCACGTTCTCGAACGACGTCATCGCGTAGCCGCGCACGACGCGCGCCAATCCGCAGATGCGCTCGCACAGCTCCGGGTTGCGCTTGTGCGGCATCGCGCTCGACCCCGTCTGCCCCTCCGCGAACGGCTCCTCCGCCTCGAGGACCTCCGTGCGCTGCAGGTGCCGGATCTCCTGCGCCATGCGCTCCAGCGACGCCGCGATCAGCGCCAGCGTCGAGACGAAGTACGCGTGCCGGTCGCGCGGCACCACCTGCGTGCTCACCGGCTCCGGGTAGAGCCCCAGGTGCTGGCACACCTTCTCCTCGACGTCCGGCGGCACCGTCGCGTGCGTTCCCACCGCCCCGCTGATCTTCCCGTACGAGACGCCCGCCTTCGCCTCCGCCAGCCGGCCCTGCGCGCGGCGGATCTCAGCCACCCAGCCCGCCAGCTTCAGCCCGAACGTCGTCGGCTCCGCGTGTACGCCGTGCGTCCGGCCGATGCACAGCGTGTCCTTGAACTCGAGCGCGCGCTGCTCCAGCACCTCGCGCAGCGCGTGCAGGTCGTTCTCCAGGAGCGTCGCCGAGTCCTGGAGCTGCAGCGCCGTCGCCGTGTCCCAGACGTCCTGCGACGTCAGCCCCAGGTGTACCCAGCGACCCTCCGGCCCCAGCGAGTCCGCGACCGACTTCAGGAAGGCCGTCACGTCGTGGTGCGTCTCCGCCTGGTACCGCGCCACGTCCTCGAGCACGTACCGCGCCCCGCGCACCTTCACCGCATCCTCGCGCGGCACCCGCCCCGCGTCCGCCCACGCGTCGACGACGGCGATCTCGACCCGCAGCCACCGGTCGAGCTTCCCCTCGTCCGTCCAGATCCCCGCCATCTGCGGCCGTGAATACCGTTCGATCATCGTGCTTCACCCCACGGAAGGAGCGCACCGCAGAGGCGCAGAGCGCGCAGAGGAACGACGTTGACGCTGTAGCGCGGGCTTTCCAGCCCGCGCGCTCGCCGATTGAGGACAATGATGGGGTTCACGGCGCAGTCTATCGAACAGCAGGCGTAGACCAAACTGGTATCAAGCCGAACGCGCAGGCCGCATTTCTAGACTCACGGGAATCTCGAACGCCTCGCCGGCCTCGAAGCGCTTCTGGAAGTGCATGACCTCGAGGTTCTCGACCTCTCCCGTCTCCGGGTTTGTGCGAGCGACGACGCCGAGCGCAATCTCATCCGACTCCTGCGCCTCATAGGGCGGGCACGCGTCGATGTAGAGCGTGTCTGAGGCTTGGTCGTACTCAAGCGTCAGGTGGTGGTTCATGGCTGTCCCGCCGCAGGCCTAGGATTCGTTGGCTTGCTGCTCGGATCTCGCCCTCTCGATGCTCGCGCGCAAAGCCTCCATTAGTTGCTCAATCTTGGCTGCCGCACTACTTGCCGGGGTCTCGCCATCCAAGTCTTGATCCTCGTGAGCCTCGGGGGAATAGGGAGCTGGAACGAGGACGGAATGAAACTCGGGGTAGTACTCGCTCACGAACGGCTTGAACATCTCCAGGGCATCGCGCTCGGCTTGGCCATAGGTAACCTCATCGGGTTGTGGCGGTATCGCAAGACCCGCTTCATGCATGCGCGTCCAACGCTCTCTTCGTTGTGGGTCGGTCATGACATTGGCGTCCAACCAATCGTGGTAGATGGCTGGGCGGAAGAGCCCCAACGACGCCCCGTAGATACCGTACTCCCAAGCGATGAAGGACGCCATCCCCATGTCGAGTTTCTTCGTGCCATGCTTCTGCATAGCGCCTGAGCTTCCATGTTCAGCGCCAACCCGCTTGTCCTCGAAGGCCAATACGAAGTCGTTGAGTGTGCGTACGGAGTCTCCAAACTGTAGGACGTCTTCGAGTCGTGCTTCCACAAAGTGCATGCTCTCTTCGGGCAGTTCCGGTGCGCTGTAGGCCATCAGAAAGGGTTCCGGCTCGTGGTGGAAAGCAGCGCCCAACAACCCTCCGATCTGAAACGTGTAGCTGGCGAGCACAATAGTCTGCCCATACTTGATCCATCGCTTGCCAAAGCGTGGCTTTACCGACTCGCGCGCTAGGTGCATCTGGATGACGAGTGCCAGGAAGCTTGGTCGCTCCGGACCCTTCATAGTCGTTCTCTGCGTCCTCTGCGCCTCTGCGGTGAATTCATCCGCCCAGCGACGCCCGGTACGCATCGTACTTCGCACGCACGTCCTCGTGGGACAGAGAGAGGATCTCCGCCGCCAGGCAGGCAGCGTTTCGCGCGCCCCATGACCCGATCGCCACCGTCGCCACCGGCATCCCCGGCGGCATCTGCACGATCGAGTACAGCGCGTCGAGGCCCGACTTCATCTCCGACGACGCCAGCGGCACCCCGATAACCGGCAGCGGCGTGTACGCCTTGCATACACCCGGCAGCGCCGCAGCGCCCCCGGCCGCCGCTATGATCACCTCGATCCCCCGCTCGCGCGCCGACGACACGTACTCGCGCACCCTGTCCGGGGTCCGGTGCGCCGACATCACCTGCACCTCATGCTCAATCCCGAACGACGTCAGCGTCTCCATGCACGTCTGCATGACGTCC
>DATECV010000081.1:0-15462 GCA_035286725.1 Dehalococcoidia bacterium
GTCGCCCACGCCACCTCTGGCCGCGTGGACCTCACCATGACCGCCGATGACTTCAAGGAACATTCCGCGGACTACGAGGAGGAGTACTTCGAGGCGATGCCCGACCTCTCCCCCGGGCGCCCCGATCTCGGGGACGTTGCCCGCCTCATGTCGTCGATTCCTGGCGAGCCCGGCCCCTGGCTCATGCTCGAAAAGCGCGAGATTGGCCCCGACGACGTAGAGATACCGAAGGACGCCCCCGTTTGGCGCCTGCACCCGCATCAGAAAATAGGCGAGGTGGAGCGCGTGATCTTCGACGAGTCGACAGGCAAGGTGCAGGATCTCGTCATACGGCGCGGAACCCTCTTTTCGAAGGACGTGGTCCTGCCCGTGCGCTGCATCGTCGAGATTGTCGCCGGCATCGTGCGCGTCAACATCGATGATGACGCGCTGCGCGGCCTGCCGGAGTTTGGCGCGCCTGACTAGGGCCCGGGAGGCGATGTGGCCGTTGTCTTGATCACGGGGTGCAGCTCAGGCTTCGGCATGCTGGCCGCTGTGGAGTTCGCCCGGCGCGGCGATACCGTCTTCGCCACGATGCGCAATCTCGAGAAGTCCGGGTCGCTACAAGCCGCGGCTGAAGAGGCCGGCGTCAACCTCGAGATCCTGCGGCTCGACGTGACCGATCTCGCGAGTGTGCGGCGTGCTGTCGCTGGCGTACTGGCGCGCGTCGGCCGCATCGACGTCCTCGTCAACAACGCTGGAATCGGCGTTGTCGCAGCCATCGAAGACTTCGACGACGACGAGATCCAGAAGGTCTTCGATACCAACCTCTTCGGCGCGATTCGCTTGATTCGCGCAGTCCTCCCCGGTATGCGGGCACAGCGGAGCGGCCGCATCGTGAACGTTGGCTCTATGTCCGGCGTCGTGCCATCTCAGTTCCGTGGCATCTACTCCGCCACGAAGAGCGGTCTCGCATCGATCACCGAATCACTGTTCTATGAGCTGCATCCCTTCGGCATCCACGCCTGCGTGATCGAGCCAGGCTTCTTCGAGACGGCGATTGATGCGAATCGCCTCCAGACACGCCGCCAGGCCACCTCAGCCTACGCGCCGCTCCTCGAGAAGTACGAGCCGGCCGGCTCTCGCGTCCCGGCAGGATCGAAGCGGGTGGATCCGGCGCCCGTGGTCGAGGCGATCGTGCAGGCAGCGACCGGGGATGACCCCAGGCGCCGCTACGTCGTCGGCAAGGATGCGGAAGCCCTCGCCGACCTGCGCAAACGCCTGCCCGACGAGGAGTTCGGCCAACTCGTCCTCCGCTCCATGCCTTCCCTCGATGACGGTGCCTGACCATGCCCGCGCCTGAGGCACATCCCCCGCTGCGTGCTCGCGACCGCGTCCTGCCGATCGGCCGGCGCACCTACGTCATGGCCATCCTGAACCTCACCGCGGACTCGTTCTCCGGCGATGGCGTCGGCTCGGACCTCGACGAGGCCGTGCGTAAGGCCGTGGCCGCCCAGACCGAGGGCGCCGACATCATTGACCTTGGGGCCGAGAGTGCTCGCGCCGATGTCCCCGTGCGAGATCCCGGCGAGGAAGCCGGGATCGTGGCGGAAGCCGTACGGCGCGTCGCAGTCGAAACCGATCTCCTCATCTCCGTGGACACCTACAAGCGGCCCGTCGCCGAAGCGGCGCTCCAGGCTGGCGCGCACGTGGTCAACGACATCGGTGGCTTCATGTACGATGCTGGCACCGCCGAGGCCGCGGCCCGCTTCGGCGCCGCGCTCGTCATCAACTACACCTACGAACGCCCGAAAATCCGCCCCTCGGAGCCCCCTCAGTACGGTGATCTCGTTGGCCAGCACCTTGCCTTCCTCCGGGATCGTATAGCCACCGCCGTCGCCTGTGGTGTCGCGCCCGAGGCGATCGCCGTCGATCCCGGGATCGCCTTCGGCAAGTCCCACGACGAAGACCTGCAGATCCTGCGGCAGCTTCCCACCTTCCGCGAGCTTGGCCGGCCCGTACTCGTCGCCGCGTCGCGGAAGCACTTCATCGGCAGCGTGCTCGGCGTGCCCCCGGACGACCGTGACGCCCCGACGCTCGCTGTCACCGCCCTCAGCATCGCCCTTGGCGCTGACATCGTTCGCGTCCACGACGTGCGCTCCAACGTGCAGGCCGCGCGCATCGCCGACGCCATCGTCAGGGGCCAAACCGGACAGTACGCGGCGACGGCGGAGTCCTGGCCCTGGGCCGCTGGCGCAGCGCCCATTCCCGGTACGACGATCACGCGCTAGGACCGGATGGCCGTTGACCCTCTGCAAGTCGTCCTGTCGGCTCAGAGGCTGTGAATGTCGCCCTCGGCCGTTCGCAGATGCGTGATGTCATTGAGCGCGTACAGCGCCCGAATCCCCTCGGCCGCGGCGACGACGTTCACCGACGTGTGCGCCGGCCGGAAGAACATGTCGTACTTCGAGCCGATCACGTGCCCGATATACGTGTTGATCACCCCGCCGTGGCAGGCCACCGCGATCCGTTTTCCCGGGTGTAGCGCGATGATGCCCTCGATCGCGTTGATCACCCGCTTCCTGAACTCGGCGCTCGATTCGGAGAACGGGTACACGTCCCAACTCTTCTCCGTGACCATCCGCTGCCGCGTTCCCGTTAGTTGCAGCCGGCCGATCGCGTCCAGCGGCGTCTTGTCCGGCGGCAGGTCTCGGAAGATCCCTACTTCCTTGAGGTCGTCCAGGATGGTCGGCTGCAACCTGTGGTGGTGGGCGATCTGCTCCCCCGTCTCCCGCGCCCGCCGCAGCGGGCTCGCATACACCGCATCGATGCGCTCCGTCGACATCCGCATCCCTACCAATCGTGCCTGGCTCTCCCCCAGCGCGCTCAGCGGAGGGTCCGTGAACTCCCCCACCGACATGCCATCGTTGATCTCCTGCTGGCCGTGCCGGACCAGTAGGAGCTCGGTGATGTCCTCCCGGCCAGAGAGGAACGCGATGTCGAACGCTCCCGGAATCCGCTGGCGGGCTGCCCGTTCCTCGACGCTTGCCGCGACCTCTGCGTTAGCCGCGTGTTCGTCCAGCGAGCCGTGATTCTCGGCCAACCTTGCCTCCATCTCCTGATTCAGGTGCATCTCAGGCTACAGCAACGGGATTAAGGCGCGATTAGCGGCCCTGACTGCCTTCCCGTCATTAGACGCCGAACTTCGATATGACTCTGTTATCGATCTTCGGCTCCTATTCACATCCCGGCTGTTCATACGCATGCGGTTTGGCGCCTGTCCGTATGTCCGGTGATAGTGGACGAGAGTGCAGGGCGGTTAGCGAAAGCTGGCCGCCCTGCTCGTACGCAATCATCCCCAGAGGTCACACACTGATCGCCGGCGGTAGGCCGAGAAGTGTCCTGATCAGCTCGAGCTCGCCCAGGTGCGTGAACCCGTGCGTCATGCACACCTGGCCCAGCGCGCGGATCTTCGGCATCTCTCCCAACGGCTTCACGGTGATGACCTTGTCGAACTCGGTCGCGTCCGGGTTCGCCAGCCATTCGGCCGTGCTCGCCCACACTTGCCCCCTGTATTGGAGAAAGCCGGCGACATCGCTGATGCGCAGCGCCTGCGCGTCCTCCGCGGCCATGCCCGTGCCCTGTGCCACGGGGGGGAGCCCCAGCTTCTCGGCCCATCCCCCCTCCATCCACACCGTTGGCCGCCGGTCCTGCAGGATGAACCGCACGATGTTGTCCTCGGTCCGGACGTAGTGCCACATCTCGAACGCGATGTGATTCGCCTTGGCGTTCCCCGCCGGGATCGCGTGCCACTGCTCCGGCGTCAGCTCCGCCACGCTCCGGTCTAGCATCGCGTGAAGCCGCGTCAGCTCCGCCGAAATGAATTCAACCAGGTTCATGCGAGATCTCCAATCCTTCCGTCGAGAATCGTGGTCCAATCCATCATCGCTGCCGAGACTATCGGCGTTGCCCGATCCGCGCAAGACACTACTCGGCCCACACCCGTGAGAGCGTTGTGAGGCTCGCGGTGTAGACGTCGCGGCCCCAACCTGGAGCCTGGAACACGACCGACTGCATCGCGCTGCCCGTCGCCGCCCGCGCCTTCTCGCGTCCCGTTTCGATGTCCAGCACGACGAGATGTTCCGCCTCGCCGTCGAAGTCGTTTACCACGATCTCCCCCGTATCCTCATAGAGCAGAAAGTGGTTGGCGGCGCCGAACGGATGCTGCCACAACCGCGCGTAGCCCCCTTCGCCGTCGCCGTAGCGAAAGCCCGCGATGCGAGAGTTACCGCTGTCGTACGCGACGGCGATGCGCCGCGTCGCGTCGACCAGCGGGGGGTTCGTGACCGTCCCGTGCGGAATTCCGAACGGCGCGAACATGTCATGGTCCGCGGCGTCAGAGGTGCTCACCCGGTGAAGGCGGACGGGGCCGCTCGCCGTCCCGCATCCTCGGAGGCTGCCACGGAACTGGTTGGCGCCGTTGTCCAGAAACCAGGCCGAGCCGCCCGTGATCACCGGATCCCAACCGTACGACTGCTGCTCGTCGGAGAGTGTGCGATACATGTAGCTCCACGACTCGTCCCGCGCGAGCCGCCCTCGCCCGTAGCGATAGCGGAAGAACGTGTGGTCGCACACCACGTATACGTACTCGGCATCGCCGTCGATATCGCGCGAAATCCGCGCGATTGAGCCTTCCGGGATCGCGACTTCCTCGCCGATCTGCTCCAGCGCTTCAGGTTCGAGCAGACTGAAGTACGACGCCGAAGAGCCGTCCCGCACGAAGTTCTTCATGACCAGTACGCCGTCGCTCAGCGCGAGGAGGCTGTTGTACGGCATCGTGCGCGGCAACATGCGGCTCGCGACCGGCTGGCAATCGGCGTCGAGCTTGTGGCACCACCGCCCGAACGTCACGTAGAGAAAGTCGTTCGCATGGGCCAGCATGCCGCCCGGCCAGAACGGCCCGCCGTCCAGGTCGGGCGAGCGTCTCACCGTTTCGAGCGTCTCCGCGTTGACCTTCTCGACCCAGCCTTTCGCGTCAGGCGATGGAGGCGTGTTCCCTTGGACATACACCTCACCTCGGTCACGCAGCACGATCATCGTGGTCATCAGCAGCGGTCTCGAAACGACGCGGAGCTCGGCGCCTTCTTCGAGGCCAAGCCCTGCCGATCGCGGGATCATCTGCCGCCGCGGCCCGCCGTCCTCGCCCGGAAAAGGGCTATCGAAATACCCGGCGATCGGGCCAACAGCGTCGAATGCCGTCATGTGGCGGATGCTCCAGAACGAAGGGGCACGCTTCGGCGTGCCCCGCGCTTGACGTCGGAACGTCCAGGATTACGGCAGGCGCATGCCCGAAATGGCTCGCGCGATGACCAGCTGCTGGATCTCCGACGTGCCCTCGAAGATCGTCATGATCTTCGCGTCTCGGTGCCAGCGCTCGACGGGCGCCTCCCGCGCGTACCCGATGCCTCCGCCGATTTGGATCGCGCGGTCCGTCACCCACACCGCCGTCTCCCCGGCCTTGTACTTGGCCTGCGAGCCCTCCGCCCCTTCGAACTTCTTGCCGACTCGCCCCATCCATGCCGCGCGCCACACCAGCAATCGCGAAGCGTCGATCTCCGTCCGCATGTTGGCGAGCATGAAGCTCACCCCCTGGTTCTCGATGATGGCGCGCCCGAACTGCTTCCGCTCCTTCGCGTAGTCCAGCGACCACTCGTACGCCGCCCGTGCCACGCCGACGGCCATCGCCCCCACCGCCGGGCGCGTGGCCTCGAACGTGCCCAGCGCCGCCTGCTGGCCCGAGCGGGCGCCTTCCCGCGCCTTGGCCAGCCGCGCGTCGAGCCGCTCCTTGCCGCCCAGCAGGCACGCCCCCGGTACCCGCACGTCGTCCAGGTACACCTCTGCCGTGTGCGATGCGCGGATGCCGTGCTTCTTGAACTTCACGCCCTGCCGAAGCCCCGTCGTGCCCGGCGGCACGACGAACGACCCCTGGCCGCGTGTCCCCAAAGACCCGTCGATCGACGCGACCACCACGTGGACGTCGGCGATGCCGCCGTTCGATATCCACGTCTTCTGTCCGTTCAGGACCCACTCGTCCTTCGCCGCGTCGTACACCGCCCGCGTCTTCATGGCTCCTACATCGGAGCCTGCGTCCGGCTCCGAGACGCAGAACGCGCCGAGCTGCACCTTCTCCGGCGTCCCGTAACACTGCGGCGCCCACTCCGCGATCTGCTGCGGCGTGCCGTTCCCGGAGATCGCCGCCAGCGCCAGCGCAGAACCGAAGATCGCCATGCCAATGCCGGCATCTCCCCAGAACAGCTCCTCGATCGCGATCGGTAGCATCAGCCCCGTCGGGTCGCTCGTCAGGTGCCCCATGAACTGCACCCCGTAGATGCCGACCGTGGCCGCCTCCTGGATGATCGGCCAGGGCGTCTCCTCGCGTTCGTCCCATTCGTGCGCTGCCGGTCGGACCACGTCGCGCGCGAAATCGTGGATCCACTTTTGAAGCTGAACCTGATCGTCGTTCAACTCCAGCGAGAAACTCGTTGTTGCTGGTGCTTCGGCTGTTACCATCGGTTACCTTCGCGCCCCAGCGGGATGTCCTCAACCGCCGCGGGCCACGGTACCTCCACTAATACTGTAACGACCTGAGCCGCCCGGTCGTAGAAGAAACGCATTTCCGGCAACTCGCTTCTGGGTCGTTACGCTTGACGTCAAGCTGGGCGCCCGCCGCCCCTGGGTGCTGGCGCCCAGCCCGACGACGACGTCGCCCTATCTTGAAGCCTGGCGTGACGGCCCGAACCAACGACTCGCCGGTTCCGTCCGGGCCTCCTCATGCGCCGCCGGCGTGAAGCCGCATCAAGTCCTTCCCCACCACGATCTCCCCTGCGAAGACGTTCGCCATGCCGGCCGAGAACGCGTCCGCGAGCGGCCCCTCATTGGGTACGGGCGGTATCAGGTGGGACAAGACCAGCTTCTTGACCCCGGCGTCCCGCGCCATCTCCGCCGCCTCGATCGTCGTCATGTGGTAGTCGGGCACGTCGGCCATCACGGCTGCTGTGCCCTGGTTCCCAGCCGCCTGTATCCGCTGCACCATCACGCTGAACAGGTCGGCGTTCATGGCCTCGCAGATCAGGATGTCGGCCCCAACCGAAGCGCGCACCAGGTTGTCGCAACGTTTCGTGTCACCGGAGATCACCACCGTTGCCCCATGGCCCGTGAGCCGGAACCCCAGTGCCGGCACCACCGGGAAGTGATCCACCTCGAACGACTCTATGCTGATCCCCGCGATCTCCGCGGCGAGCCGCGGTTCCGCCGTTGCGGGCACCTCGTGGACGATGCAGCGGATGCCCTCCTGCGAGAGCTTCTCCCCGTGGTGCGCGAAACGGAACGCGATGTCGCGCTCGAGCCCCGCCAGGAACCCGTCGATCATCCCCTGCGTGCCCTCAGGCCCGTACACCGTCAGCGGATTCCTGGCGCCGCCCGCCCATCGCATGATCAGGAAGTCCGGTACGTCGGTAATATGGTCCGAGTGCATGTGCGTGAAGGCGACCGTATTGACCATCGGGGGCGCCACACCGGCCGCGAAGAGCCGTCGCGCGACTCCCCAGCCGCAGTCCACTAGGATCCGTTCCTCGCCCACGATGATGACCTGGCCCGCGCCGCACCGGTCCGCGTTAGGCAGCGGGCTCCCGGTACCGAGCAGAACGACGTCGAACCCTGCCATGCCGCACCTCCTTGTTCGCGCTATGCATCGAACCCGCATCGAGTTCACCAGAAACGCCGTCGTAGCGATGCCGGCGGCGACCTTGTGTATGCGGTTGCCGTAGGCGGGGCGGCTGTAACCGCTTACCCGTACACGGCGGCTCCCTACTTCAATCGGAACTGCTCGCTGCACGCGAACAGCCGCGAATCGGTCAGCGCCTTCGTCCGGTGCTCGCCCACCGATTCGTACTCCTTGCTCGCACCCATCTCCAGGAACACTTTGCGCGATGGATACTCGACCAGCAGCACCAGGTCCCACGCGTCGGTCTCGTCATCGCCGATCACCACCTGGTCCGCCCGTCCGCGCCACAGCAGCTTGATGGCCCGTCGCGACGTGATCTCGCGCATCTTCTCGCCATACGTCTCGTACGAATCCGCCCCGGTCGCGCTGCCGTCCGCGCCGGCCGTCTTCGCGAATCGCAGCAAGTTCAACATGACCACGGGCCCGTCGTCCGTGTCCTCCGCCAGCCGGGTGACCTGCCCTCGAGTCGGCTTGATGTGTGCCATCCAGTTCCCCTCCCTATGCCGGCGTCTGTTTGATGAAATCGACTACGATCTTGGCCAGTTCCTCTCCCTTGTCCTCCTGTAGGAAGTGGCCGGCACCCTTGATCGTCGCGTGCGGCATCCCCCGCGTGCCCGGCACCAATCGTTGGAACGCCGCATCCGCCCCCCGTGTGATCGGGTCCTCGTCGCTGAACGCGCACAGGAACGGCCTCTCCCATCCGCCCAGCACCTCCCACGCCTTCCGGTTCGCGGCCGACGCCGGGTCGTCCGGGCGCGTCGGCACCAGCGCCGGGAACTTCCGCGCACCCGCCTTGTACGTGTCGTCCGGGAACGGCGCGTCGTACGCCGCGATCACGTCGGGCGAAAGCTCCGTCCGGCACCCACCCCGGACGATGTTGCCGATCGGGAGCGACGGCGCCGTCTGCGAGAACGTCTGCCATCGCAGGAACGCCTCGCCCGGGTGGCTGTCGCCCGTCGGCAGAAACGTGTTCGCCGCGACGATCCGCGCGAATCGCTCCGGGTGTTCCGCCGCGATGCGCAGCCCGATGAGCCCGCCCCAGTCCTGGCACACCAGCGTGATGCCCTTCAGGTCCAGCTTCTCCACCAGCGCTGTCGTCCAGTCGACGTGAGCCTGATAGCTGTAGTCATCCTGCGATGATGGCTTGTCGCTGCGCCCGAACCCGATCAGGTCGGGCGCCACCGCGCGTAGCCCTGCCGCCGTCACGATCGGGACCATCCTGCGATACAGGTAACACCACGATGGCTCTCCGTGCAGCATCAGCACCACCTGCCCCTCCCGTGGTCCCTCGTCGATGTAGTGCATCCGCATCCCGTCTACCTCGACGTAGTGCGGCGCGAAGCCGTACCCCGGCAGGTTGGCGAAGCGTTCGTCCGGTGTCCGCAGCGCGTTCATGATTGCTCCTTCCTGAGTCTCGTCCTCAGGGCGCGTCCGCCCTGCGCATCTTCACATGTTGAACACGGCATAGTTGAGGATCAACGCCCCACCGATGATCCCTCTCGATCGCCAGGCTGTTCAGAGAATGATCGCGCACCGGCGGCCCGCCTCGCTCCACGGCGTTCCCCCTCCATAGCGCGCGCAGATCCGGCGCCGCCGGTGGCAGCTCCTCCGTGCACGCTCCCAGCACCGACGCGGCATCTCACCCTCCCAGCCGCCAGTGGGCGTATGTCGCGACCGGGATGTCGTTGGCGCCGATGGCGGGCCATGTTCGCTCATTCGTCTCCACCACGCGCTCTAGTCTCGCCTCCTACTGCAGCAGTGCGCGCACTGTCCGCGCCATCACCCGCTGCGCGTGCGCCGCGGACAGCCCCTGGTGCGCGCGCAGCGCTTCCCACGCCGACCAGCTCCCGGCCATTGTCAGTGCCTCCAGCAACTCCCGCCGCTCCGCCGCCAATCGTGACTCCAGCTCGATCCGGAACACCTTCGCTACCTCCGTCCGCCCCCGCCGCCGCGCCCACCGCAGCCGCGAGGCGATCACCTTCGAGAACGGCTCCACCAGCAGCGCCGCCCGACGCACGGGCGTGATCGATTCGTGCAGCTTCGCGCGCTCCGCTACGAACACCTCGATACGCCGGTCCAACGGCCCGTCGCGCGGCGTCAGGTTCATCGCGTTCAGAAGCGTCTCGAACTGGCGCTCCGCAACCGCCGCGTTCAGCGCTTCCATGTCCTCGAAGTGCTGGAACACCGACCGCAGCGAGACGCCCGCGCGTTCCGCCACCTGCGGTGCGGTCGGCCGCAGCTCCCCCTCGCGGAAGAGCGCGAGCATCGCCTCCGCGATTGCCGCTCGCGTCCGCTCGGAGCGCGCCACCCGTCCGTCCAGGGGCGCCTCCCGCGCGTTTGTCGCCTTCGCGGCCGCTGCCATGGCCGCGATCGTACTACTATTTGCACGATAAGTGCAATATCTTGCGAGAAGAATCCTGAGTCGGTCGTGGTTGGCGGGGTCAGGCCCGAAGCCCCACGGCGCTATCGGTCGGTCCGCGCCGCTCCCGACCCTCCCGACGGCCCCCGGCCCAGGTCGATCGACACCGACCCCAGCAGCGCAGGCCGGTAGTCATAGAGCCCCGCCGTGCTTCGCCCGGAGTCCAGCGTGTGAAACAGCGTGTATCCCTGCGAGCGATACTTCTCGAACCCGTCCCAATCCAGGAGCCAGACGTACGTGATGTCGGACTCCGCGTTCCTCGCCTTCCCCTTGTCGCTGAGCTGGCTGATCGAGCTCTTGTCGCCCTCGAGGATCCCTGGTTCCAGGCGGTCGCGGTTGCGAATGACGAACTGCGGGTAGATGAAGCCCAGGCTGACCACGCTGCGGTTCGGGATCTCCTGCGCCGCGATGTCCCGCACGAACGTCCGCTGCAGCTCCTGCGTCTCTTGATTCGACAAGATCAGCCCCTTCCCCAGCTCCGCGCTGGTAAACGCTTCCGTCGTGATCTCGTCGCCCGGCGACGTCAGGTCCACGAACCCGGCGAGAATGATCACCGCGATCGCCCCGGCCAGCACCCACCGCTGGAAATACTTCGCCATCAGCAAGAAGCCGAACGGATACACGGGCAACAGGTAAGCCGCCTCGTGCGGCAGCCGCAAGAACGTCACGATTCCTACCACGACCGCCAAAAACCAGACCATCACGTGCTTGTCCCGAAGCACGTCCTGGGGCAGGCGGGCCAATCGTGGCAGCGAGATCGCGATCGCCCCTAGCACCGCCACAGAGCCCAACAGGCCCAGCGTGTCCTTCCCCAGGAGACGCAGCACGTTGAGATACCCCACCCTTGCGTCGTAGAAGTTCAAGAAGTTGAAGCCGTACTTCCACGCGATCGGCGAATACGCCACCACCGGGACGAAGATCGTCCACGTGAGGAAATCACGGATTTCCTCGCGGCGGTCGTCGCGCCAGAGGAGCACAACGAACGGCAACAGCATCGCCAGGCTGGGCAGACGGCACCCCGCCGCCAGCCCAAGCATGAAACCGGCCCTGCTGCTCTGCTCCTGCGTCAGGAAGTAGTAGCTGCCAAGCACGAACGACAGCGACCACATATAGTCCATCGTCGTCATGCTGTTGATCCAGATCAGTGGCGTAAACGCGAACGCGATGACCGCGACGGCCTTGTTCGGGACGTCCAGCAGTTGGACCAGCCGCCCGAAGAACCACAGCCCCAGGAGCGAAACAAGCACGGTCAGTGCGTTCGTCGCCAGCCACCCGCCCTGGATCACAAGCGCGCTCGCCAGTTCGTGGACCGGGTAGCCCGGCAGCCGCGACGGATAGAACTCTTGGTGGTCCCAAAGCCAGTACCCGGAGATCGCCACACGCCACGCGTCGGGATCGGTACCGTAGCCCGTGTTGATGAACGGTGCCCGGCTCGCAAGGTACGCCGCCGCCAGCAGCGCGAACGCCAGCGGCCGCGTGAGGTCGAAGTTCAGGATTCGAGTGAGCGTATCCGGCACGCCGGTTGGTCCGGCGCGAGGAGACTCGATCGCCGCGGTCGTGGTCATGCGGCCCCGTCTCCGGACAGCTTCCGCCAGACCGCGAACACCCGCTGCGCTGCCGTGAACAACGACAGCGTCGCCAGTATCCACAGTGCCCCCGGCACGATGGCGTCTTGTACCAGCGGCGCCAGAATGAGCGCTCCCGCCAGCAACAGCACCCGCTCGGCCCGTGTGAAGAGCCCTTCCCGCAGCTCCAGTCCGATCCCCTCCGCTCGCGCCCGCGTGTAACTCACCATGATCGAGCCCACCATCGCGGCGTAGCACAGCGCCACTTCCATCGTGCGCCCGCCTTCCTCGGCGAAGTGGTACAGGAGCCCGCCCAGCACGGCGGCCTCGGACAGGCGGTCCAGCACCGAGTCGAACACGGCGCCGAATTTCGTCACGGAGCCCGTCTTCCGCGCCAGCGCGCCGTCCAGAAGGTCCAGCCCGCTGAACACCAGCATCAGCACGCCCGCGGCGATGAAATAGCCCGACGCGGCCAGCACCCCCGCCGTGACGTTCCCCGCGAAGCCTGCGGCCGAGATCATGTTTGGCGTAACGCCAAGCCTCGCCAGCGGCGCGACGATGGGGTCCGTGAACTGCGACGAAACTTTGTGTGGGACGATCGTGAAAGACGGCAAGGCGACCCCGAGCGTGCGTAAGGCGGCAGTCGTGCGGCTTCGCTGAAACCTACAGCCCGCCGATCCCGCAATCAAGCGTGTCCGGATCTGGTGCGGACGCGTGGGCGGTCCTCACGAGTAACGCTCCTCGGTCCACGGGTCGCCGTGGAAGTGGTAGCCGTACATCTCCCAGAATCCCGGCTTCTCGTCACCCATGAACACCATGCCCCGCACCCACTTCGCGCTCTTCCAGAAGTACAGCTTTGGCACCACCAGCCGCAGCGGCCACCCGTGCTGCTTCTCCAGCGGCGCGCCGTTGTGCGTGTGCGCGAAGATCACGTCGCTGTCCAGCAGCTCGGACAGCGGGATGTTTGTCGTATAGCCACCGTAGCTGTGTACCATAACGTGCTTCGCCTCGGCCCTGACGCGCGCGTGCGCCATCAAGTCGCCGATGCTCACGCCCGTCCAGTCGTTGTCGAACTTGCTCCAGTGCGTGACGCAGTGGATGTCGGAACGCAGCGTCGTCTGCGGCAGCGCCATGAAGTCGTCCCAGGAAAAGTGGACCTCATCCTCCACCAGACCCACCATCGAAAACTTCCACGTGCTCAGGTCGATCGAAGGGATCCCGCCGTAGTGGAGCACCGGCCACCCATCCGTGAGCTTCTGGCCGGGCGGCAGTCGGCCGCCGTGTTCCTGCCGGTCCTTCTTGGCGCGCTGTTTGAACAGGTCGAGTGCCATGCCGCGTCCTTCCTGGGCCGCACCAATCTAGCATGGTGCGGTGCTCGCCCGCCGCACTTGAGGACGGTGTCGGTTCAGGCGGGGATGTTACGCCTTCGTTCGGGAATAGGCCTGGCTCCCCAAGTGCGATCGCCGTTTACGGCGTCTCCACGCAGATGACGTACGCGCGCTTCTTCAGCTCCGCGTCCTCCGTCGCGCACCGCTGATCTTCCGGGATCTCCACCTCCAGCGAAGCGTAGAACTTCGCCTTCTGCCCGCTCGATGAGTACCAGTATCCGTTCTGGACGGGAGAGCCCAGTGGATCAAGCGGAAGCGGCGACAACACGTCTTTGAGCGCGCAGCCCTGGTCCAGGTCTTCGTACGCGCACAGTGTCTGCACGTTGCCATTCGTGGTGGGTAGCGAGCCATCCTGTTGCTTCAGGCGTCCCGCCGCCTCCACCAGCAGCAACAGGTCCGTGCGTCGCTTCCCGTCTCGCTCGTTCGGATCGCCCGGTCGCGCCCCGGTGATCGTCGGCCTCGCCGCGGGCGTGGGCCGAAGGCCGACGGGTGTCGCGGTCGGTGCCACGTACGGGAAGCGCTCGTTCTTGGCCTCGCCCAGGTATTCCCCCGGCTCCGCCTCTCCGCCCGTCGCCAGGTCAAGCGCGAGAATCGCCAGCAGAGCAGCTGCGACGGCGATGACGGGAAGGGCGATCGACCAGGAGCGTCTGGAGTTCAACGGATGCTTCTCCCATGACCCGCTTCGGATCGCCTGCCACTATAACAACACGTCACGCCGGCCCTTGCCGGATGACAGTCTCGTACCGTCTCGTCGGGATTCCCGCGCGCCGCTTCCAGGTCAAGCGTCAGGATTTAGCCGCCGCCTCATCCTTCTTTAACAGCCGCCTCCGATAATGAGGCTGTAACCCGCTACGTGGAGAGCACACACGCAGCCGGGGCTTCTTCAAAGAGACCAGGGCGCGACAATCCCCGTCACCAGACTTGGCGCCCTGGTCTTCGTCTATCTCCCGTCCGCCGTCCCCGCGATCCTAGGCCGTCGGCCCGTCCGCCTCGCCCACGTCGGCGCCGCCGAGGTGGTACGGCACCTCCACGATGACCGTGTTCGGCCGTTCGACCAGCGCGTTCTTCAGCCGCCGTGCCGACTGGTTGTGCAGAAATCGCTGCCACGGCCACGGTGTCCGGAACTCCGGCAGCACCACCGTTACGTACTGCCCCGGGTCCGCCCGGTCCAGCGCGTCGACGTACGAGAGCACGGGCCGCACAAAGGACCGGTACGGGGAATCGATGACGACGAGCTGGACGTCGAGGACGCGGGACTCCCACTCGCGGCGGAGTTCGTTCGCCGCCTCGACGTCATCCGTGACGTGCAGCGCCGTGACGTTGGGGGAGATCGACCGCGCGTAGTCGACGGTGCGCAGGACGGCGCGGTTGATCTCGTCCACCGGGACGAGCACCGCCTGCCCGTGGCGGGCCGCCGGCCCGAACCCGAAGACGACGTTCTTCGGGATCCGGAGCTTACGCTCGACCCCCATGTAGTGCTTGAACACGGACCAGAGCAGCAGGGCGACGAGCAGAATCATGATCATGGAGATCCAGGCGCCGGCGGTGAAGTTCGTGCTCCCGACGATCGCCGCGACGATGCCCGTGGTCACCGCTCCGACCCCGTTCACCACGATGCCGGGCTTCCAGCCGGCCCCTTTGACGCGGAGCCAGTGGACGATCATGCCGCTCTGTGACAGCGTGAACGAGAGGAACACGCCAAACGCGTACAGCGGGATGAGGCGATTGACGCTGGCATCGAAGATCACCAGCAGCACGACCGAAGCGCCGCCGAGCACGACGATTCCATTTGAATAGGCCAGCTTGTCGCCGCGGAAGAGGAACTGGTGCGGCAGAAATCGATCACGGGCGAGGATCGACCCCAGACGCGGGAAACCAGCATAGGCAGTGTTTGCGGCCAGAAAGAGAATGAGGGCGGTGAAGGTCTGGATCAGGTAGAAGATTGGCGTCTGGCCAAAGACGGTCTTCGCGATTTGCGCGGGAGCGGAGACCTCGGTGGAGTGTTGTACGCCCAGCCGGTGAGCCAGGATCGTGATACAGAGGAACAGGATGCCCAGGATCACCGCCATCCACACGAGGGTTGTGTTAGCGTTCCGCGCCTCCGGCTTCTGGAACGCCGGGATGCCGTTGGAGATGGCCTCCACCCCGGTGAGGGCGGCCGATCCGGAGGCGAAGGCGCGCAGGATGATGAACCAGGACAGCGCGGACGCACCGGCTTCCTCCCAGCTCTCCAGGGGTTCCGCCTTCAGGTCCGGATTTATGAGCAGCCGAACAAAGCCGGCGACGATCAAAACGACGAACGCCACGATGAAGCCGTACGTGGGGATC
>DATECV010000082.1:0-3326 GCA_035286725.1 Dehalococcoidia bacterium
TTGCGAACAAGATCCTTCGCGTCGCCCAGGATGACAGTTGGAGGGCCGACAGCGCTGGCGCGTGGGGCGCATGCGGCGGCCGACGAAGATCCTTCGCTTCGCTCAGGATGACAGGGCCGGAGCTCTGGTGGCGCTGTCGCATGGGGGTTGCGGTGTGTCACCACATGCACAGCCGGGGGCGGCTGTGCCACATGGCGGCGGGCGGGGGGGTCATCGGCTGTCGGGCAGGCGCAGGGCGGCGCGCACGGCGGGGACGAGGTGGGAGTAGACGTCGTCCTTGGCGATGAGGGGGACGCGCAGCTCCTGGGCGCGGAGGTAGACGTCGGGGTACTGGGACTCGGCGGTCTGCATGATGACGGGGAAGGATGGGCCGCGATGCGCGCGGGCGGCCTCGACGACGCGCCAGCCGCTGGCGCGGGGCATGCGGAAGTCGGTGACGGCGAGGTGGAACTCTTCGGCGGGATCCTGGAGCAGGGCGGCGGCGGCCAGTCCGTCCTCGACGCCGACGCAGGTGAGGCCGAGGCCCTCGAGCATGCGGACGATGGTGGCGCGCCAGGCGTAGGTGTCTTCGGCGACGAGCACGCGATATGTGTGAGCCATTCTCGAATCCTCGGCGGGCGACGGGGCGCCGGCAGGGTGGCGAACGCCGCCGAGTATGGGCTGCGGGCGGGCGGCATGCCAGTGCGGTTGTGCCCAGGGGGAGCCATCCGTTCGGCCTGGATGATTCTTGCACGGGGGGTGCAAGAAGTCCTATCGAGGCAGTCTAGATTGCCGGTTGGGGTTCGTGGGCCTATGATCGCGGCGCCCCACGATTGTGTGGTGGTCGCCGGTTGGGATTAGCATCCATTACACGCGACCCGTGATACGGCGGTAGCGGATGGAGCAGGGTGCCAAAGCGTTCGGGAGGACAGGTCTAAAGACCTGTCCGTACGGGTTATGGGCTCGGCCCGCGTCCGTGGTGAAAACAAGCGTACTGGAGGTGTGAGATGGCGCAGCGGTTTGGGGGGGTTGTTGGGCGGTATGGGGTGGAGTCGACGCCGTGGTGGCCGGAGGCGGTGCGGGCTCGGGAGGGTGCGCCGAACGTGGTGTACGTGGTGCTGGACGACGTGGGGTACGCGCAGGTGGGGTGTTTCGGGGGGCTGATCGAGACGCCGAACCTGGACCGGCTGGCGGCGGGCGGGCTGCGGTACGCGAACTTTCACACGACGGCGCTGTGCTCGCCGACGCGGGCGTGTCTGTTGACGGGGCGGAACCACCATTCGAACGCGATGGCGTCGATCGTGGAGAGCTCGCTGGGGTTTCCGGGGTACACGGGGGAGATCCCGTTCGAGAACGGGATGCTGCCGGAGATCCTGGGGCCGGCGGGGTACGCGACGTATGCGGTGGGGAAGTGGCACCTGACGCCGCACGTGGAGATGAACATGGGGGCGCGGCGGGACCGGTGGCCGCTGGGGCGGGGGTTCGACCGGTACTACGGGTTCATGGGGGGTGACACGAACCAGTGGAACCCGGAGCTGTGGGAGGACAACCACGCGATCGAGGCGCCGCGGACGCCGGAGGAGGGGTACCACCTGACGGAGGACCTGGCGGACAAGGCGATCGAGTATCTGACGGACCTGCGGAACTCGGCGCCGGACAAGCCGTTCTTCCTGTACTTCTGCACGGGGGCGGGTCACGCGCCGCACCACGCGCCGAAGGAGTGGATCGAGAAGTACCGCGGGGCGTTCGACATGGGGTGGGACAAGGCGCGGGAGCTGATCTTTCAAAAGCAGAAGGCGGACGGGGTGATCCCGGCGGAGACGCAGCTGACGCCGCGGCCGCACTGGATCCAGGCGTGGGAATCGCTGACTCTGACCGAGGACGAACGGCGGCTGTACGCGCGGATGATGGAGGTGTACGCGGGGTTCATGTCGCACACGGACCACCACATCGGGCGGGTGCTGTCGTTCATCGAGCGGCTGGGGGAGATGGAGAACACGATCGTGGTGGCGATCAGCGACAACGGTGCGAGCAGCGAGGGGGGGCCGCACGGGTCGCTGAACGAGGCGCTGTTCTTCAACCGGGTGCCGGAGTCGCTGGAGGAGAACCTGGCGCGGATCGAGGAGCTGGGGAGCCCGACGACGTTCAACCACTATCCGTTCGGGTGGACGTGGGCGGGGAACACGCCGTTCCAGCGGTGGAAGCGGGAGGTACACGAGGGCGGGGTGGCGGACCCGTGCATCATCCACTGGCCGAAGGGGCTTGCGGCTTCCTCTTCGGGGGAGATCCGGCGGCAGTACGTACACGCGATCGACATCACGCCGACGATCCTGGACGTGCTGGGGATCGAGGCGCCGGCGGCGATCAAGGGGGTGACGCAGTCGGCGATGCAGGGGCACAGCTTCAAGGCATCGCTGGAGGACGCGGAGGTGCGGAGCGCGCACGAGACGCAGTACTACGAGATGCTGGGGAACCGGGCGATCTATCACCGCGGGTGGAAGGCGGTGACGTATCACGGGACGGCGGGGATGATCTACGACGGGGTGACGGACCCATCGAAGCCGTTCGATGAGGACGTGTGGGAGCTGTACCACGTCGAGAAGGACTTCAGCGAGTCGACGGACCTGGCGGCCGAGCACCCGGAGAAGCTGCGGGAGCTGCAGGACCTGTGGTGGGTGGAGGCGGCGAAGCACAACGTGCTGCCGATCGACGCGGGATCGCTGGGGCGGGCGGCGGCGCGGCGGCCTCGACCGACGGCGGGGCGCAAGCGGTTCGTGTACTACCCGGGCGGGGCGCCGGTGGAGTCGGCGGTGGCGGCGAACATGAAGAACCGCAGTCACAGCATGACGGCGGACGTGGTGATCCCGGAGGGCGGCGCGGAGGGTGTGCTGGTGGCGGTGGGGGGCCGGTTCGGGGGGTGGTCGCTGTTCGTGAAGGATGGGCGGCTGAAGTACGCGTACAACTTCCTGGGGCGGCGGATGCAGACGGTGGAGTCGGAGCGGGAGGTGCCGGCGGGGCATCACCTGTTGGCGTCGTCGTTCGAGAAGACGGGGCAGCAGCCGTTCGGCGCGGGCGGGGTGGTGCGGCTGTTCGTGGACGGGGAGCAGGTGGGGGAGATGACACTGGCGGTAACGATCCCGGTGCTGGCGGGTCCGGGGGAGAGCCTGCAGGTGGGACGCGAGGTGGGGGCGCCGGTGACGGACGCGTACGAGGCGCCGTTCGCGTTCACGGGGACGCTGTACCGGGTGGTGGTGGATCTGCGGGGGCACGAGCCGCCGCGGGACCTGGAGCAGGAGGCGGTGGTGGAGATGGCGCGGCAGTAGGGGTTAGGGGACAGGGGACAGGGG
>DATECV010000083.1:0-5385 GCA_035286725.1 Dehalococcoidia bacterium
CGCTTGTCGAAGTCGTCGAGGTCGAGGCTTTCGATGAAGTCCTTGAAGGCGGACATGCGCTCCAGCTCTTCGGGGGCGACCTTCTGGCGCTCGCCGTTGGACTTCTCCACCTGCTCGCCGTCCTTGTCCAGCAGGACGCCCGCGCGCTCCAGGACACCCTCGTCGGCGAAGATCGGAACCCTGGCGCGGACGGCCAGGGCCAGGGCGTCGCTGGGGCGGGAGTCGATCTCCATGGAGTCGCCACGCACGTCCAGGACGACGCGGGCGTAGAAGGTGTCGTTCGACAGGTCGTTCACCAGGATATGGTTCACCTGCGCGCCGAGCTGCTCGATGACCGAGCGGAGCAGGTCGTGGGTGAGGGGGCGGGCGACGGACACTTCCTGGAGCTGGACGGCGATGGCGTCAGCCTCGGCCGGGCCAATCCAGATAGGCAGATAGCGGTCGGACGCCTTTTCCTTGAGGATCACGACCCTCTGGTAGTTCATCAGGCTGACCCTGATGCTTTCGATCGTCATCTCAATCAAGCCGCCCAACCTCCTGTCATCCGATCCAGTCTAGGCAGGCATTGCTTCGACTGTCAACGAATCTATATTTGCGCCTCCTTGCGTCAAGTTGCGTTATGGAAGTCCCGCCAGCGGCGGCGCCGGCCGCTCGCCAACGGACCACTTCGTCTCCAGGTAGATACTCACGCCCGCGACCGTCGCCAGAGCTATCGCGATCATGAACAACACCGGCGTTACACCGAAAATATCGGCCACGGACCCCGCCACGACCAGAGGCAGAATACCCACAGCATTCGCCAGCACCACTTGAGCCGCGAATACGCGGCCGCGCATATCGGCCGGGGCGCGCTCGTGCAGCACGGTCTGCGCCGGGGCGTTGACCATCGCGTATGTGAAGCCGACGGGCCCGGCGAAGGCCATCGTGAGCAGCACCAGGATCGAGAGCCCGCCCGCGCGGCCGTCGTCGGAGAAGGGGTTCAGGTTCTCCGTCGTCTTCAGCCACGATGCGAACGGCTCGATGAGGCCCAGCGCGATCACGCAGACGCTGAGGCCGACGAGCCCGGCGATGACCGTGCGGTTCTTACCCAGCCGCGCCGCGATGTACGGCAGCGCCCGCAACCCTACGATCGCGCCCACGCCCACCGGCGCGAAGATGGTGACCGCCTTGTCCGGCGAGATCTCGAGCACGGCCTGCATGTACCGCGGGACGAGCACGGCGAACAGCAGCACCAGCGAGCTGCCGGTCGCGTAGTGGATCAGCGCCAGCGATGAGACAGGGTCCTTGCCGATGGTGCGCAGTGTGCCCATGTAGTCGCCGCCGGCGTTGCGGAGCTGGCGAAACGTCGGCCAGCTACGGTCGGGGGCGGCGTCGTCATCGGCAATGGGCGGCATGAGGTACGCGCAGACGACGGAGACCGCGAACATGACCGCGGCGACGATGAACAGCCACATCGCGCCGATCGTCGGCAACAGGATCGGCGCCAGGAAGATCATGCCGATGAGCTGCGAACCCGTGACGGCCATGCTGAACACGCTGTTCGCCGACATGAGCTGGTCCTTGGGCACGACGGACGGCACCGTGACCGCGTCGGTGGTGCCGAAGAACTGGCTGGCCGTGGCGAAGAAGATACTGATGGCGATGAGCCCGCCAAAGTGCTCACGCGAGAGCAAGAACAACACGGCCAGCAGCAAGCGCGCGACGTTGGTGTAGATGAGGAGCAGCCGCTTGCTCCACATATCGACGAGCACGCCGGAGAACACGCCGAACACGACCGACGGGATGACGAACGACAGCACGAGCACCGACGTGAAGGTCGAGCCGTCGGTGAGGTCGGTGACCAGCACCAGCAGCGTGAAGAGGATGGCGTTCTGCGCCGACTGGGAGATGAGCTGAGCCAGCCACAGCAACAGGAAGCTCCGGTTCAGGAGCACGGCCCGCGGCTTCGGCGCCGAGGGCGGGCGGAGGACCTGCAGCCGTGGCGTCGCCATCAGCGGTACCCCACGGGCTGCGGCATCGCCAGGTTGCGCGCGGCGTAGTACAGCGCCAGCAGGCCGCAGCCGACAGCCACGACGAAGAACACCGGCTGGACGCCAACGACATCCGCCAGGAAGCCCGTCAGCAGAATCGGAGGGATGGAGGCCAGGTTCGTCAGCACGCTCTGCGCAGCCAGCACGCGTCCCTGCATCTCTCTGGGTATGCGCTCGTTCACAATGGTGCGGGCGACGATGTTCACGAAGGTGAACGAGAACGCCAGCACCGGCCCCAACACCGAGGAGATGATAATACGCGCGGAGGTTTCGCCGAACGGCCCCGGCTCGAAGATCCCGAACGGGTTCAGCGATTGGAGCCCGTCGCCCAGCGGCCCGACGAAGCCGAGCAGCGTCACACAGCCGAGCATCGCCGCGAACGAGCCGCCCACGGTCCACCACGGCGAGATCCGGCCGGACAGGTTGGAGACGATCCGCATCGCCAGCCAGATGCCGACGGCGGCGGGCGCGGCCACGAAGATGACGTTTTCCGCGCTGACGCCCAGCACCTTGCCCGCGTAGCGCGGCATGAGCGTCGCGACGACGAGGCCCGTGGTGTTCGCCAGCACCAGGATCACCACGCTGATGTATGCCATCGAGTCCTGCGTCAGGCGGTGCCATGCCTCCGCGAAACGCTCGCGCGTCTCGTCGATGGAGACGTGCATGTTGGAGACGGCGCCACCCAGGCCCTCGATGCTGACGAAGATGACCGCGGCGCCGGCGAACATGGCCGCGCACAGCAACGCCAGCGGCGGCGCGCCGACCGTCTTCAGGAACACCGCCGGCAGCAGCACCAGGCCCAGGATCTGCGCGATGAGCGAGCCCAGATTGTTCACCGAGTTGGCAGCGACGTACTCCTCCGGCTGGACGACGGCCGGCAGCGCGGCGCCTTCGGCCGGCCCGGAGAACTGTGAGCCAACGGCGAACAGTACGGCGATGAGGTAGATGATCACCACGTCATCCGTCGAAAGCGCCAGCAGCACGCACAGGCCGGCGCGCACGGCATTGGCGCCGGCCAGCACGATGCCCTTCGGCATGCGATCGACGAGCACGCCCGAAACCGCGCCCAGGAGCGCGGTGGGGGCGATGTAGGCGACGACGAAGAGGCTGCTGAAGAAGCTCTTGCCGGTGGCGTTCACGACGAGGATGAGCATCGTGTACACGACCGCGTTCACCGGAATGCCCGAGAGCACCCGCGCCAGCCACAGCCGGCGGTAGGCATCGTTGTCGAACAGGGAGCGTTCACCGACGAGCGCGGAGAGCCGCGTCATGGCCGAGCGGCCGTACTCGCCGGCCTTCGCGGCCTGCGTCGCGCCAGTGCGGGCCATCAGTCGCGCTCCATGATCGCGCGGAGCTGCTCCGGATCGGGCTCCGGGCCGCGCACGACGAACGTCTTCAGCCGCTTCTCCAGCGTGCGCCGCTCCAGCAGCACGCGGTGGCCGCAGGTGCCGCACTTCAGGCCGATGTCCGCACCGACGCGTACCACCTCCCACTCGTAACCGCCGCAGGGGTGCGGTTTGCGCAGCCGCACCACGTCGGCCATGCGGAAGTCGATGATCTCAGACATGGGCTTGCCCGCCGCTCCGGGGCGAGAGGCAAACAGCAAACGGCGAACGCGGGCGCATGGGTCTCCTACGCTCTCTGTGGTTCTGCCATGAAGCCTGCCCGCGCGCGGACGACGTTGATCTCGTCGCGCAGCCGGAGCGCTTCCCGCCGCGCCGCCTCCGCGAAGTCACCGCCGCGGGACGCGTACGTGACGCCGCGCGACGCGCTGACCACCAGGCCGCGCCCACGGGCGTCGAGCCCGGCCCGGACCGCGTCTTCGAGCGAGCCGGCCTGCGCGCCGATCCCGGGCACCAGGATGGGCATGTCCGGACACAGGTCGCGCAGACGGCGCATCTCGGCCGGGTACGTCGCGCCAACGACCAGGCCGACATTGCCGTGCCGGTCCCACGACTTCGCGCGCTCGGCGACGACTTCGTACAGCGGGCGGGGGCCGGCCTCGGTCTGCACCTGCAGATCCTGCAGATCAGGCGCGCCCGGGTTCGACGTGCGACAGACGATGAACGCCGCTTTCTCCGGCCGCTCGATCCACGGCTCCACCGAGTCGGCGCCCAGGTACGGGTTCACGGTCGATGCGTCGAAGCCCAGGTCGTCGTACAACGCGCGCACATAGGCGCGGGCCGTGTGTTCAACGTCGCCGCGCTTGGCGTCGGCGAGCTTGATGACGTGCGGCGGCATCGCGGCCAGTGTCTCGCGCAGGGCGGCGTACCCACGCTCGGGGCCCAGGCCCTCGTAGAACGCCACGTTGGGCTTGTAGGCGCACACCAGGTCGGACGTGGCCTCGATGATCGCGCGGTTAAACCTCGCGACATCGTCCGGGCCGAAGCCATCGGGCATGAGCGACGGTTCGGGGTCCAGCCCCACGCACAGCAGGCTGCCGCTCCGCTCCCATGCCGCATCGAGCTTGTCGCGGAAGTTCATCTCGCCCCCACCTCCTCCGCTGTCAGCGCCGTTCGCGCCGCCTCGAACCGCGCGGCGTCGCCGCTGCACATGTACTCCACGCTCCCCCCGGCATCGCGCGGCCGGCGCAGTCCGCATTCGCCCAGCACAAGGGCGACCTGCCGTGCCACCGCCTCCGATGGCTCGATGACGTCGACCCCCGGCCCCAGCTCGCGCTCGAAGGCATCGCGCAGAAAGGCGTAGTGCGTGCAGCCCAAGGCCAGCACGTCAGCGCCGCACGCGCGTACCTCCGCGGCGTACCGGCGGACCAGCGCCAACGTCGCGGCGGCGGCCAGCGCCCCGGACTCGACCGCGTCGGCCAGGCCGGGCGCCTCGATAACCGCGACGCGCACGTCGCGGCCGTGGCGGTCGATGAGCGATGCCAGCTTCTCGCCGCGCGCCGTCCCCGGCGTCACGAGCAGCGCCACGACGCCGGTACTGGTGCGCGCGGCGGCGGGCTTCAGGGCGGGCTCCATGCCGACGAAGGGCACGTCGAACGACTCGCGCAGGCTGGCGATGGCGGCGCTGGTGGCGGTGTTGCAGGCGACGACGATGAGCTTCGCGCCACGTGACATCAGATCGCCTGTGACGGCCGCCGCGCGCGCCAGCACATCGTCGCGCGGCCGCGGGCCATAGGGAAACCAGGCGGTGTCGGCGTAGAAGATCACGTCCTCGCCGGGGAGCAGCCGCCGGACTTCGGCGAGGACGGCCGGGCCGCCTGCGCCGGAGTCGAACATCCCGATTGGGGCCCCTGGATCCGCCATGCTAACCTAGATCGTATCAGACGCCGCACGGCTCCCCTGGTCCACACATGCCCCTCGAGATCCGCCGCGCCACCACAGCCGACGCCGAA